>NZ_CP093367.1 GCF_023380265.1 Bombilactobacillus folatiphilus | reverse complement strand
TATAATCGCTTTAATGAGCGGTCAAGAATAAGGGCCTGATCTATCAAGCGCCCGTTTTTATTAGCTATACGGATTCGCATGATACTTTTTTCGATCAAGCATTGACCAAGTTCAATAAAAATAATAAATGTAGAATCAGATGAATTGGCTAAGTTTAAGCTTTTTGTGTTTATCTGGCTTAAAAAAGTATAATTTATCAACAAATATTAAAACTATATAGATAGATTTTATAAATTACTATGGGCTTAAGAACTAAGTTAAAAAATACGATTTAATGATAGTTGCTGATGGTAATGTTTACTTTAAGGAAATCAAAGTAATACTTAGAAGTGAAGAATCTTATCGATTGTTATAAAACAGATTTTAAACAAAAAATATGTTTGAAGTATTGTCAACATATATCGATACGTGTTGGCAATTAATTATGTCATGAGGCAAGAGATCACATATCAAAATTCAAAAATTAGATAAAAGACCGGTTATTATTCTGCATGGCGAACTATCTTCTAAAGAGAAGCTGGATTAAAGTAAACGGCTTTTTTGTGACTTTTAAAGGGGATATTTTCATGTTAGTCTTTATCATTTTCCGCGATTTTGATAATAGTGTAGCTCAAGGAGTTAATGAAAATGATTTTATACGGATGGCTTCAGATTATTTTAAATCGAATCTGACGGATAATTATGTTAGTCGATTGATAAATTTCTAAACTGTTAAATTTAGTGTCTATTTTGTTAAGTAAAAACAATCTATATGAGAATAAACTTGATTATAATAAAGGTTTAGTATAGTGATTTAGCTTTCCGAAAGTATTCGCTGATTCTTTTTTAGTGTAGATTATAAAAAAAGTTAATAAAACTATAGTCTTATTGCTAAAAAAGCGGTGAATCTTTTATTTTATCTGGAATAGTTAGAGATATAGGACAATAAAAAAAGACGTGTCAAAATAACACAGTATATATATATATATACTGTGTGTCATAATAATACGAAAAATAAGAGTCCTATGAGCTATAGCTCATAGGACTCTTATTTTTCGTATTATTATGACACACAGTATATATATATATATACTGTGTTATTTTGACACGTCTTTTTTTATTGTCCTATATCTCTAACTATTCCAGATAAAATAAAAGATTCACCGCTTTTTTAGCAATAAGACTATAGTTTTATTAACTTTTTTTATAATCTACACTAAAAAAGAATCAGCGAATACTTTCGGAAAGCTAAATCACTATACTAAACCTTTATTATAATCAAGTTTATTCTCATATAGATTGTTTTTACTTAACAAAATAGACACTAAATTTAACAGTTTAGAAATTTATCAATCGACTAACATAATTATCCGTCAGATTCGATTTAAAATAATCTGAAGCCATCCGTATAAAATCATTTTCATTAACTCCTTGAGCTACACTATTATCAAAATCGCGGAAAATGATAAAGACTAACATGAAAATATCCCCTTTAAAAGTCACAAAAAAGCCGTTTACTTTAATCCAGCTTCTCTTTAGAAGATAGTTCGCCATGCAGAATAATAACCGGTCTTTTATCTAATTTTTGAATTTTGATATGTGATCTCTTGCCTCATGACATAATTAATTGCCAACACGTATCGATATATGTTGACAATACTTCAAACATATTTTTTGTTTAAAATCTGTTTTATAACAATCGATAAGATTCTTCACTTCTAAGTATTACTTTGATTTCCTTAAAGTAAACATTACCATCAGCAACTATCATTAAATCGTATTTTTTAACTTAGTTCTTAAGCCCATAGTAATTTATAAAATCTATCTATATAGTTTTAATATTTGTTGATAAATTATACTTTTTTAAGCCAGATAAACACAAAAAGCTTAAACTTAGCCAATTCATCTGATTCTACATTTATTATTTTTATTGAACTTGGTCAATGCTTGATCGAAAAAAGTATCATGCGAATCCGTATAGCTAATAAAAACGGGCGCTTGATAGATCAGGCCCTTATTCTTGACCGCTCATTAAAGCGATTATAAGTGGTACCGTTATCGTTAAAGAGGGGCCCATCTCCACCATCAATTTGCACAAGCGCTCAGGAGACAAATCAAAGTCATGCTTAACCCACAATTCAATCATCTCTAAGCCACCTGCAATCGTATAAGCCTGTTGATAATAACTATCTGTATAAGTGTTATATTGATCTGAAAAATTAAACAAATCTGTCTTGAATTTTTTATTAATAGGATAAACAAACAAAGCCCGAGTCATATCAGGATTAGCCTTATAAAAATTTAAAAGTTTCAAATACATGACCCACATTTTTTGATGATCACGTACATCAAACGTTTGACGCTGCTGGCGTAAATATTCCTTGGATTTTTGAAGGACTTCTGATTCCATTTTCTCCAAAACCTCAATCGTTGAGTTGTAATGTGTATAAAAAGTGGAACGATTAATCTGCGCTTGATCACATAATTTCGTAATAGAAATATTATTAATATTTTGATGCTGTAGCATCGTTACCAATTCATGTCGAATTCTTAATTTAGTTTTACATACTCTCGCATCAACTTTTACCATTGTAGAAGTATCTCCTTACTGACCAATACAATAATTTGAACATAAATATTAAACATTTTATCAAATAATTAGTAAATGTATTTGACAACTACCTTTAATTTTTTATAACCTAATATTAGTAAAAAGACGAGGAATAGCATGAAAAAATTCTACTTACAAAGCTGGGCTTTGATTTTATTATCATTTGTTTTAGGGTTCAGTGAATTCATCATTATTGGCATTTTGGATGATTTAGCACATCAATTCAATGTTACCGTGGCAACTGCAGGGTCGTTAGTAACAATCTTTGCGTTGGTTTATGCTTTTAGTACGCCCGTTATAACTTCATTATTAAAGAACAATCTCTACCACGCATTACTAGTTTTAATTGGCATCTTTATCTTAGGCAACTTAGTAACCGTTATCGCACCTAATTATAGTTGGTTAGTTATTTCTCGTATCATTGTAGCACTAGTTTCTGGTTCTTTAGTTTCTTTAGCCATGACTTTCGCAGCCAAAATTGCCCCGATGGAGAAAAAAGCTTGGCTCGTGAGCTGGATTTTTTCTGGATTCAGTATTGCATCAGTCTTCGGTGTACCACTAGGTACCTGGATTAGTACAACTTGGGGATGGCGCATAACTTTTGTGACGATTGTTTTATTTAGCATTATCGCCCTAATTTTAATTATGAAAGTATTACCTCATCAATTAAATCAAACACAAGCAGATTCCGTTTGGAAACAATTTATAATTTTCAAAGATCCTCGAATTTTTTTAAGTGTTGGAATTATTATGTTTAGCTTAGCAGGGGTATATGTTTTTTATACTTATTTACGGCCAATCTTGTCCCAAACTCTAGGCTTTAATCATCAAACGATCACCTTCTTATTAGTTGCCTATGGTTTGATGTCATTATTAAGTAATCAATTCAGTGGCAAAATTGCAAATAAACACGGTTTAAAAATAATGCCGTGGTATTACGCTATCGAATTTTTCGTTTTACTATTCATGCCGAAGTTATTAACTAATCAATTGCTGGGGGTCATTGATATTTTATGTGTTGGCTTTTTGATGTACTTAATTAATTCGCCTATTCAATTACACATAATGGGCATTGCAGAAAAAGAATATCCCCAAAGCCTCGTTTTATCATCATCAATTAATTCGATTTTTTCAAATTTAGGTATTTCGTTGGGTTCAGCCGTAGGGGGCATTGTCACACTACAATTCAAAGTCCAAGATATTGGGGCAGGCGGAGTGGTTTTTACAGTCGTAACCTTCGTCTTAGTCTTAGCGTTAAATCACGTGAACAGGAAACAATCCTCAAAAGTTCAATAATTAAGGAGAAAGATATATATGAATAAGGGTCACAAATTAACCATCATTACTTTATTATCAGCCATATTATTATCAGGATGTGATTCAAAGTTTGAGATTGGTGGTATGAAATTTGACATTGGCGGCAATATATCTACTGATCAAAACCATCCGTCCGCAACCACTTTTCAGAATGGAATTTTTGAAAATAGGCAAACTAAAATCAAAATTTTAAAAACCCAAGTTGGCCATTCAAACAAAACTCAAAGCGACGGTTTAATCGTTACTTTCTGGATCCAAAACAAATCGAAGCATCGAATTAAACCGTCAGCTTTATTAAACTATCTGAACTTCCACCAAAGCAATAGCAGTTCAAATTATGACTTAAGGCCAGTTTTTAATGTTGCCGCGGCACTCTTTCCCACTATTAATTCAGATGGATCTTCAACAGCAGATGCCAGTACAAATATTGGTAAAGCTACTGACTATAACCAAAAATACGTTAAACCTTTAAACGCTCAATTATTACCTGGTAAAAGCATCAAAGTAGTCCGGGGCTATGAATTAAATAATAAGAAGCATCCGGTTTTTGCTACTGCCAAAAAAGATATGCATAACGTGGATAGTAAGTCTGTAGGAACCTCTTATAAAATCAACTTGCAGGATTATAAAAATTAACAAAAAAGGACTAAAATCGATTAAATTTCGAAGTTAGTCCTTTAATATTTTTTTGATTTAAACTGTAGAAACCTTTAGACATAAACGCAGGACAAATCAGTATCTAGCATTTACTGCACTGTCAACTCTACATCACCTAAATCATGATTAAATTCGGCCTGCCATTGACCTGTAGTGACACGTTCCGGCAACAAAAAAGTTCCGCTGGAAACACGCTGTCCTGCTAAAAATTGAACACCTTGAGCCGCCAGTTTCTGTACCAACCATTGTAAAGACAACAATGGGTTACTCAAAACTTCTGTTGCAGCACCTGTCTTGAGTGTTTGACCGTCATGCAATAATTCACAAGTTACTTGCGTAACGGCATCAACTGAGGCAAAAGCTTGAGTGGTGGGAACTTGTCGGCCATAAACAACGTACCCGCCCACAGCTGCGTCAGCAACCACTAAGTACTTAGACAAATCGGGAAACCAATCCGAAAAACGGGAATCAGGAACCTCAATGTCGGGGGCTATCGTCGTTTTTCGCATTAAATCTTCTAAGCTATCATTTGGTTGTAAATCTTGCGTGGCTGTAAACATCAATTCCACCTCGGCTAGTGGATCCATCAGTTGTGAAGTTCGAAAATGCGAAGGTGATGGTACGAAATGACTAACTACTTGCACACCATATAGCGGATTTTGAGAATCAAACATTTTTTGAGTTTCCTCACTCGTCAAAGACACCTTGTAGCCACCAATCGGTTCATTTTTTAGTTGCATTAAATATTGTTGAACCTGGTAAGCCGTATCCTCATCATCCAAAACTTTTGCATATTTAGCTTGGTCTAACGGCTGATGATTTTCATAAGCTTGATATAAATTCTCTGCTAAACTCATTTGGTCGTCTGTTAAATCGTTAAAATCGGTCATCCTTTTTCCTCCTAAATTGGCTCCTAAACTAATCCCAACAAGATCTGAAATTTTGCCTCACCTCCTTAAATTAAAAAAACGCCCTTAGCATTTTTTGCTAAGGGCGTCAATTAACGCGGTACCACCTTATTTTAGTTATTTAAACAGCTTAAATACCACTCTACAAAACGTATTCATTTTGCATCCATGTTAATGATTGTCCACCAGCAGTGCTTACTAAATTTCAGCACTGCACTCTTTTAGGCTGATCATAATCTTGTTTGACAGATTGTCTTGCACCAACCGACAACTCGCTGACTGTACCCACAAGATAAAGTTTCCTTCATGAGCCTTAATTTTATTTTAATTGTTATGAGCAATTTACAATATTATTTGGTGTTTGTCAAGAAAAGATCAGTCAACACGATGTGAATCACTATTTTGACAGATAATTATTCATCAGGTTTTCTACTTTAACGACAAGTTGTTCGGTTGTATCTCCACGATCGCTATCTGTTAATAAGCCCTCAATTTGTCGCAAAATATCAATATTGACTAAATCAGCATCGGTAACTGCCAAGATGGAAACTAGCTTTTGAAAATCACTATATTCATCAGACGCTGCAATATCCATATCCGGAGTTGCTTTAACTTTAGACAATAAGTCATTCAACAAGCTGCGCACTAAATTCATTATCCGCTGCTGACTAACTTTGCGCGCTTTGCGAGCCTGATAAGATGGTAAAAATAGAGCTACAACCACGGCCGCCACCTCTGCAATGCCAGTAATCCACTCGGCTAAACTGCCTATTTCCATAAGACTAGACCCCTTTACCAAATTTATAATTTAAATGAAAATTATAGCAGACAATAATTGAGAATGCACTTTACTTGGAAGAATCATCATGAAATGGTCCCATCTCCATCATTAACCGACAAAGATGCTCCGGTGACAAATCAAAGTCACGCTTGACCCACAATTCAATCATCTCTAAGCCACCCGCAATTGTATAAGCTTGTTGATAATAACTATCCGTATAAGTATTGTATTGAATCGAAAAATTGAGCAAATCTGCTTTGAAAGTTTTATTGATCGGATACACAAACAAAGCTTGAATCATGTCTGGATTGGATTGATAAAACTGCAACAGCTGTAAATACATCGTCCACATTTGTTCACGATTGGACACATCAATCTTCCGACGTTGTTGACGTAAATATTCTTCAAATTTTTGAATCACTTCAGATTCAATTTCTTCCAAGACTTCAAGGGTTGAATCGTAATGCTTGTAAAAAGTCGAACGGTTAATTTGCGCTTGATTACACAATTTAGTAATAGAAATATCATTAATATCTTGATAACTGAGCATCAATACTAACTCGTGTTGAATTCTTGATTTCGTTTTCCGGACTCGGGGATCTAACTTGGCCATCGAAACACTATCTCCTTAACAAAAAAATATTGAATACATACTTTTACGATACAGCATTTTTTTATAAAATACTGAATTGAATTCGGAATAATTTATTATTAATAAGTAACTTTTTTTGTCATCAATTTTTCACCACTCTATCTGCGTGGCAAATAAGATTGTAGTGAATCTATCTTTTGTCTAAATTCATCAGGATAGTAAACATAGTCCATTGATAAATTAATAACAATCACTTTTGAATTCTTAAGATACAAATTGAAAACCATAGAATTTTTAATTGATAAGATAGCCGGAAAAAAGAGGCCATAAGCAGTAGTCATGGTCAAGGGTAATTTGATATCCTCAAACTTATTATAGTCACCTTGCAATTGATAATCTGCAATAGAACTTAGATCGATATTTTGCGGCCGCCTAAACGGAAATATCACTAACAGAATACGTTTCGTCAAAGTACTCATATCATAGTAATAAATTTTTGGGCGCTTAATTTTTAAAAAACCATCTAAAATATCAATCTTGCTGGCATAATTTAAAATAGCCAAAATAAAGCAAATGATAAAAGTTAAAAAGCCCAAATCGTATCTAAACACGGAACCAACAAACAAACCACAAACTGCACTAATAACAAAACTAACCATTAACGGTCGATATAGTGGTTTTCTACCAAAAGATAACATAATGTATCACCACTCCCAACACAAATATTAACAATATTATTCATTACCCATAACGTCCAAAATAAATTGTACATCAAATTAGTTTAGCTTTGTTTGGTTCAATCAAATTAAAAAAGCTTCTACTGATTTGGATTCCTCCATTTTGAACGATGATTAGTTTCATATAATAACTTTGTAACTGGGTTTGCTCAGAAAAGGCAATCTCTCCAGTAATAATTTTAGTCTGCGGTGTTTTCATTTTGATTCGAGTCACTTTAAACTGTGTTGTAGAATATTGTTCTACATAACTAGGCAGTTGTATCCCATAATAAATATCACCCTTCTCACTGGGGGTAATTTCAATCCTATAATGGATCGTTAAGTCATCATTGTTATAGGAATCACAACTAAATTTTAAATTAGACATGTTTTTCATTCCTGTTGTCTTATCACCACAACGATAGCAACCGGAAATATCCCATTAACTTCTGGCAAATACTGACAAAAAGTTGCTACATTCCCACATTCACAGCGCATTTTTTGAATACTCATCTTATCTAGAACCGAACGATAAACATTATAACTATCGAATTCTTGCAGTGAATCTACTGAATTATTCATCATTAATTCAGCTATTTTTTAGAAAAAGGGTTCACACGATTGATCAACGACAATTCAAAATCTTTAGCTTCAGCATCAGAAACACCAAAAGTTCCACGCCGAGTACGTTGCATAAAGTCAAACAAAATGTTTTTTGCTAATTTATAAATTAAATGCTCTTGTCCTAGCATCATGGAAGAAATATATGACGACAATCTAGATAAAATAATTTTTGTGGTTGGAGTTAACCTAACAGCTGCGGATGTTGTTCCATCAACTTCACTATTTTCAGGTAGTCCCACATGAATAATAGATACAAAAGGTTGCACATCGGACAATTTTTTATTTAACATCCGTGATATATTTTTATTTCCCGCGTGCTTCATGACTAAATCTAATTCCGGATTATCTGCTGATTGAACACCTATCGCGGCAACTATGGTCGAAGCATAACCATCAATAGCATTGAGTACTAAATTGTATCTTGGTCCATATAATTTCGTATCATTAAAAATTAAATTATTGCAGGATAAAAAGAAAAAGGTTTGACATTGAATCTCTGAGGTTTTGATGGCTTTACTGGCATCTTTAAAAAAGGATTGTCCTGCATGACCAACTGAAGGAGCAAAAGGACCATTATATGGTAGCGCTGCATTTAAGCCGCTTAGTGTAAAATCTGCCAAGATGTTTGATCCTGATAAGAATTCATTTTTTTATGTGAAAACAATCCATTAGGCAATTGCTGAACATTTTTCTTTCTCAAAAACTGTTTGGCTACTAGCCAAGACAAAGACGACATATCTCGACCTAACAAAAAGTAAATATTTATATCTTTCTGGTCAGCAAAATTAAGCAGCTCTAAAATTTTATTCTCAGTAAAATCTTGGAACAAACCGATAACTAACAGATCAGCTTTCTCAGCCAAATCTTGGTTCATACGGTTTCTGGATCAGTAGTCCACTTGTTAGCAAGCAACTGATTTGTTTCATATAATAGCGCTTCCTTAGAAAGGATTACTCCTAAATCAGCTTTGATAGGGCGCACAAATTCTAAATCTGTTGTATTACTTAGAGCTATCTTTTCTAACAAATCCCTACGTTTATCATTTATATAAACTGGCATTTCATTTTCGAATCTATCTATTTGGTTTATTTCATAAAAATATCTATCCAGATCATTAAAATCGTATTCTCCTTTTAAAAGAATTAAATCATTCGTTTATTAAAGTTAGTGTTAAAATAAATTAAAAAATAATTTTATTAACTAAAAAGCCGTACTAAATAAGCCTTTTAAGCAGACCAGATTTAGCCTGCTCAAAAGGCTTATGATTTCCACAGATTCTATAATTAATCCGAACAACACGATGATAATGCGTGATGCTTCCATCAATTTAATGAATCGACCACCGACCAAGTCGCCGTAGCTTGATAGTTACCAGGTATAATCTCGGCAGATTGATTCGAAATATCTAGCATCGGACCACTCGTTTGCTGACTATCTTGCCACCAACCATTCGAAATATTGGTAATACATTCAGAACCCGTCTGTACATTATTAGCATCCGTTTCATTAAATTGACTAATCAGAATCGGACTGGCGCCAATTAAGCCCACAGGCTGATAATTCATAATTCCATCAATACTTTGATTTTGCTTATCACTTGAAAAAGGTGTGATCGCTAACGATAGCTGCCAACAAGGAGCTCCCGTGGTATCTGTCACAATTAACTTTTCGGCGGAATCTTTCTGCAAGTGATATTGCTTTTTAACCAAAGGCACCCCCTTACCAAAATCAAGACTCGGCGCATTAACTGTGACCGCACCCTCAACGTCATAAAGGACATCTAAATCTTTAGGATTATTTTTAGAAATGCCAGCTGAGGTCGTAGCATCAATTTTAGGGAATGAATTAGCAGTGCTGAGTTGATAACGAGTGTTCCTATGACTAATAAAAGGAGGGATTAAATCGTCAGAACCGTCAGTTTTGATAACATCACCCGCAG
This sequence comes from Bombilactobacillus folatiphilus, assembly GCF_023380265.1. Classification (NCBI taxonomy): domain Bacteria; kingdom Bacillati; phylum Bacillota; class Bacilli; order Lactobacillales; family Lactobacillaceae; genus Bombilactobacillus; species Bombilactobacillus folatiphilus. Next base: position 5,035 of record NZ_CP093367.1, on the reverse strand, counting down.
TTCCGAAAATAACAGGTTGAGCACTTTTAATGACAACACCGTTTGAATTCTTATAATGCAATCTAGCGTAAAGATTCTCTTTGGTCGTAATCGTCATCGGCTGTGAAATCTTCCCCGGGCTAACAGCTTCGCCTTGGGCATCTTTGGTCACAGCATAAAAGACTAACCGATGGCCACCAGACTTAGGTTGAGCTACTTGGCATAAATCAGTTTGATCGGTGATCGAATAACTACCAGGGTTCAAATCAGACGCAGGAAGCTTATGAAAATTGGCATTATTCACGATATCTTTAGCATCCGTAATAGCGGTTACAGGATCAATACCATAGTAAACATCAAATTTGGTGCTATCGGTATCGGTAATCCCGAGTCTCACAGTTAAACTAGGCAACTCAGCAACCGCTGAATCATAACAATAAGTTAATGCGGAAGTTGTTGTCCCAGTTTGATTCGTACTTGCATCTGTAACCGATACATTGGATAATGTTGGCTTCACATCCTGCAACTCATTTTGCCAAACATAAGTAAACGGTGCGTGTGGCGAACTTAAAGATGATACAAGTGATTGATTATTATCATAGACAGGACCCGTAGGCTTATGGTCACTGCCATTGCCGACATCTTGCCATGCAGCAGCAGTGACAAGATAGGTTTTGTCATTATCAATAAAAGTATTACCTATTGTAGGCATAGCTAAAGAAGGTGATACATTGGATGGAATTATAAATTGCGAACCAAATTGAATCCCCCAAAGACTAGGACAAAAATCAAACATATCAGACATATTAGTCACTTTACTAGTATCGAAATTATTCAAATCCAATTTAGTTAATCTAGTGCAACTATCAAACATATCAGACATATTCGTAACTTTACTGGTATCAAAATTACTCAAATCCAATTTAGTTAAACCACTGCAAGCTGTAAACATACTAGACATATTAGTCACTTTACTAGTATCAAAATTATTCAAATCCAATTTAGTTAAACCATAACACATAGAAAACATACCAGACATATAGTTCACTTTACCAGTATCAAAATTGCCGACGTCTAACTTGGGCAATTTGCTACAATCCTGAAACATATAAGACATATTAGTCACTTTACTAGTATCAAAATTACTCAAATCTAAACTAGTTAAGTGACTACAAATACTAAACATATAAGACATATTAGTCACTTTACTGGTATCAAAACCACTTACATCCAAATGAGTTACGTTGTTGCAACTACTAAACATACCAGACATATTAGTTACATTACTAGTATCAAAACCATTTACATCCAGATCAGTATTGCGGCAACCATCAAACATATTAGACATATTCGTAACTTTACTGGTATCAAAACCACTTACATCCAAATGAGTTACGTTGTTGCAACTACTAAACATACCAGACATATTAGTTACATTACTAGTATCAAAATTACTTACATCCAAATGAGTTACGTTGTTGCAACTACTAAACATACCAGACATACTAGTTACATTACTAGTATCAAAACCACTTACATCCAAATGAGTTACGTTGTTGCAACTACTAAACATACCAGACATACTAGTTACATTACTAGTATCAAAATTACTTACATCCAGATCAGTATTGCGGCAATTACTAAACATATTAGACATATTCGTAACTTTACTGGTATCAAAACCACTTACATCCAAATGAGTTACGTTGTTGCAACTACTAAACATACCAGACATATTAGTTACATTACTAGTATCAAAATTACTTACATCCAAATGAGTTACGTTGTTGCAACTACTAAACATACCAGACATATTAGTTACATTACTAGTATCAAAATTACTTACATCCAATTTGATTAGCCCCCGACAGTCATAAAACATATAAGACGTATCAACAGTCTGATTTGTTATGAAATTAGACAGATTGGTAAATGATACAAGGTTTGACATTTCCTGAAACAAATATTGACTATTAACTGGTGCAGTGACTGGACCCGCAAAATCAATTTGTTTAATATTCGTTCTATAAGCATAAAAGCCAGAATGATCACTGTCCCAACCAATACCTCTATCATTACTCTGATTTAAAGTGCCGCTATTAATCGTTAAATTACCAGCTGCATCTAAAGTCCATGCACAAGTTCCATCAGTTCCGCTCACACCCGTAGCTGGAATGTCGGCAGACACTTTCGTACTAATCAATTGGTGCTGGTCAGGCTGATCTGTTGCTTCCTGATCTTGGATTGTATTCTCAGATAATTGTTGTAATTTTTGTAAAAAATTAACCACATCTTTATTTTTGGTATTAATCATGACAGTTGGTTGAACATTAGCAGCTTGGGATAAAATGAATCTTTTAAATAAGAAAACGCTACCGACAAAAATTAAAAGTAAAACGACTTTCACAACTTTTTTAAACATCAGGCTCTTGTCCTCTCACTAATGTTAACCAAAGACGCCATCACGATTACAGATTTTCAATAAACAAAACTTATCATTTTAACATATTAATTATCCTTTTAGCTAATAATATGTTTGCGAAATCATCTTCATCTTAAACCCTCAGCTGAAAGTTTGCAATTAACTTAATAATTTATCTTCAATTTAATTAATTTCCAGATTATATATAAGCAATAACAATCTCCGTATAAGTATGATGTGGAACAATTGTAACCAAAAAAAGAGCCGATTTTCATCAGCTCTCTGGGAAGTGTTAATTTAAATACTTAAGCTACTTTTTTCTTTTGATAATCCGTTAACAACGCAATTGGCGAACACAGCAAGACAATGATCGCGGCAAGTAAATAAGTTTTACTAAATGCAGCCGTTAGTTTTTTATTTTTTTGTTTCTTAATGTCCCTTAACGTGGTTCTGATTTCGTTCTTTTGTGCCAACAACTTAATACCGGTCAACATCTTCTGTTGTCCCTTCACTAAACCACCAGTCGCCGTCAACAAAGGATTATTGCTATCTTTCACCAATTTAGTGAGACCAGTATTGAGCGTTCTGGTGCCATCAGTCATCATTTTTTGTTTTTGATAAATGATTCCTAAAGAACTCTTTTTAGCAGGTTCAGGTAAATTATTAGTTTGCTGAGCTACCCGTTTGATTTTTTTCTGTAAACCAGAAGTTTTCGTTTTAATATTTTTACCCTTGGAATTCGTTTTAAAAAGACGTTTAACTTCTTTTTCTGCCACATTCTGAACCTGTGGCGCCAAACGATGGGTTTGAATCGTTTGAACTGCATCACTTCTAATTTCATTTTTCGCATTTAAAACATTGTTGTTTAAAACTGTCACCAATAACGCCATGCCTAGACACGTACCAATTTGACGCATCGAATTAACGATTCCCGAACCAATCCCCGTTTTTTCTTTAGGCAAATATTGGACCGAAGCAACAAGTGAAACCGATGAAAAACCAAAGCCAAAACCATTAATAATCAGAAAAACAACAATAATAATGGTTGGGGTATTCATTTTGATTAATGATAGCAAGCCTAAACTACCCGCAATCAATAATAGTCCGATTCCTGTGACCCATTTGGCACCCATTGCATCAAAAATTTTCGTTCCCAAAGGCATCGCTACAACCACCGTCAACGATACCGGAATAATAATCAACGCGGCATGCAGTGCGCTGTAATTGAGTAAATCTTGTAAAAAATAATTAATAATTAACATAGGGCAGACTAATGAAAAGCCTGTCACAAAATAAACTAAGCTGGATGCTGTAAAAGTCTTTTCCTTGATTAGATCTAGTTCAATTAACGGTTCCGCAACGCGTTTTTCAATTAGGTAAAAGACCAATAGCGCTAAAACGCCAATTACTAAACTAGTCACAATAATCACTGAATGCCAACCTAATTGTCGACCTTCCAGCAAGCCGAAGACAATTCCGCCTAGTGAAACAGACAGTGCCAGCATACCAAACCAATCAATTTTGCCAGATAGTGTGTTGTCATATGATTCTTGAATGAAAAAGACCACAATTAATAGGGCAAGAATGGATAATGGTAAATTAATCCCAAACACACCGCGCCAGGAACCATATTGTAAAATAACGCCACCAATCGGTGGTCCACCAGCAGCCGCCAACGCTGTAATGGCACCAACGACACTCGAAATTTTAGACGTATTTTCTTTCCCAAAAATTTCAATCCCCATAGGCAACACAATTGGTGTGATAATCGCCCCGCCAATGCCTTGGAAAAATCTAAAAACAATTAAAGCCAATAATGAGGGTGCAAACATACAAGCCGCTGAAAAGCCACCAAAGAGCACCAAGCCAATGAGCATTAACTTTTTGCGACCGTAACGATCCGCTAATTTAGAACCTGTGATCATAAACACAGCCAACGCTAAAGTATAAATGGTGGTCACCCAACTCGTATCATTCAGACTGGCATGAAATTGATCCATAATACTAGGCAAAGCAATATTAATAATTGTACTATCCAACGTTCCCATGAACATTGCAATTGTTAAACCAACAAAACTAATTAATTTTTTGGTATTGGACATCTCAACTTTCCTTCAATCCATAATTTTTTAAAATGATTTTTAATATTAATTTTTCTAATTAACTCTCTTTTTCCGAGCACACCAAGCAATGATAAAAATACTCCAATATATAAGCTCACTGTTACCAATACTTTCAGTTAGAGCGCATTTTCCTGTTTGATACGGTTTACTTAAGTTTTACCTTCTAACATATTGGTCATGCTTATGACTCTTTCCCAAAGCAAATCTTGTAGATCGTCATAACTAACTCATCAATATAAGCTTCTTGTTGTGCAGCAGAGTCAAATTTAAAGAATGCGGGGCCCGAATTTTCAATTAGATTCATGACCAGCATTGCTTTGACTTTAGGTTTTTCTTTTATTAAAGGGTTAGTGATCATCAAAATATCCATAATCAGTTCAATGATTTGGTCATTGTAACGATTAATAGTGTCCCTAAACTGATGATCCTGACGGGACAAGATGATGATGTCACCATTCAAAAAATTATTTTCCCATTGTTTATCAATGCCATTGATTAAGGCCTCTTTAAA
>NZ_CP093366.1:1500000-1622785 GCF_023380265.1 Bombilactobacillus folatiphilus | reverse complement strand
TTCGCAAAACAACTTCGCAACAAAATGTTCCCTTAACGCTCAGTATTGGTTTTGCTTATGGCAAGGACAATTTGGCGGAATTGGCGCAAGATGCGCAAAAAAATATTGATTTAGCTTTGGGACGTGGCGGTGATCAAGCAGTTGTTCGTCAAGCTGATGAACCGGCGCGTTTTTACGGTGGCAATACGAATCCAATGGAAAAACGGACGCGAGTTCGGGCACGAATGATTAGTCAGGCATTACGCGAATTATTCAATCAATTTGACGTAATTTATGTAATGGGTCATCAACATCCTGATATGGATTCGTTAGGTGCATGTTTAGGGATTCATCGGATTGCACAAATGAATAATCGTCCTTGTAAAATTGTGCTTGATGCTACGGGGGCTCACACAGATGTCTTACGTTTGTTGGATTGGATGCAACAAGATGACGACTTGAAAGATGATTTATTGACACCGCAAGAAGCTTTGGAACAAGCTGATCAGAACAGTATGTTGATTATGGTCGATTTATCCAAGCCGTCTATGGCGGTGAGTCCGGAGTTATATCAAAAATTGGCTTCCCAAACGGTAGTGATTGACCATCATCGCCGCGGCGAAGAATTTCCGTCCAATCCGTTGTTGGCTTATATTGAACCGTATGCCTCTTCAGCAAGTGAATTGGTGACTGAAATGATTGAATATCAGCCGCAAAATGAACAATCTTTGTCCAAAGTTGAAGCGACGGCAATGTTAGCGGGAATTTTTGTCGACACGCATTCGTTTACTTTGCGCTCGGGAACCAGAACTTTTGATGCTGCCAGTTACTTACGGTCGGTGGGGGCTGATGGTACAAAAATGCAGAATTTGTTGAAGGAAACTGTTGCATCTTATATTCAACGGAATCATTTGATTGATACAGTTGAGATGGTGGAACCAGAAATTGCCGTTTGTGCAGGTGAAGAGGATCAAGTTTATGATTCGGTGATCGCCGCACAAGCTGCCGATACATTATTGACCTTGGCGAATGTTGACGCCTCGTTTGTTATTACGAAGCGTCCCGATGGTAAAATTGCGATTTCAGCACGGAGTTTGGGTGATTTTAATGTGCAAGTGATTATGGAAGAAATGGGTGGTGGCGGTCATTTGTCTAACGCGGCCACGCAGCTATCTGAGACGACTATTGAGCAAGTCAAAAAAGAATTAATTGCAATTGTGAAGCAAAAAGTGGAAGATAAAACTAACGAACAAAACAATTCTTAGGAGGCTGAATATGCGCGTTATTTTTACACAAGATGTCCGAGGTAAAGGCAAACGGGGCGAAGTTAAAGAAGTCGCCGATGGTTATGCTCGTAATTTTTTAATCAAAAATGGCAAAGCTAAAGCAGCGACACCCAAAGCAATTAGTGAATTGCAAGGTAAGAAGCAGGCTGAACAACGAGAAAAAGATGAAGAAAAGGCCAGTGCCCAAATGATCAAGACTGTTTTAGAAAAAGATGAAACCGTGGTTGAAATCGTTTCTAAAGCTGGCAGTGACGGCCGTTTATTTGGTTCCATTCCCAGTAAGCAAATTGCGCAGGCGTTGGCACAGCAATATCAAATTGAGCTGGATAAGCGCAAAATTGATTTGCCAGAGCCGATTAAGGTTTTAGGTTATACGAATGTTTTGGTCAAATTATATCCGGGAATTGAAGCGAAAATTCGTGTTCACATTACTGAAAAAAATTAAGAAAATAAAGCTGTGACGTTTAAGCGTTGCAGCTTTTTTTCAGAAAGTTGGCATGACGAGTCCTAGCTCGATTTAAAAAACTTGACAAATAAATGTAAGCGGTATAAACCATATGTAGAAAGGCTTGTAAAAAAATGAGCAATCACTTATACTTATGAATGGAGAAAGCGAAAAACTTATCAAATTAATTGATTAAGTATCTCATTTTTGTTTACGAGTCGTAGTCATGAGGAGGCCGTACGATGGAGTCAAAAGAAGAAAAAGCTAAATCAGCACCGTTATTAGTACAGATGTTAATTTATGCTGCAGTGCTATTTGTATCGCAATTTATTTCTGATCTAATGCCCAAGTCCTTTCCAGTGCCAACTCCGGTTATCGGATTGGTGTTACTGTATCTATTGTTGACATTTCATATCGTAAAATTGGAATGGGTTGATTCGTTTGGTGGTGCAATGATTGGCTTGATTGGATTTTTGTTTGTTCCTTCAGGAATTTCCTTGGCAGCTAATTTGGACGTCATGAAAAAAGAGGGTGTGCAATTAGTTATTGTGATCATTTTGGCAACAATTATCTTATTGGTAGTCACAGCTTATACGACAAGATTATTGTTGTGGATTAGTAAAAAAATTAAACACTGAGAATAGGAGGATATCAAAATGCTCAAAGAATTATTGTCTAACCCTTTATTTGGAATTTTGTTATCTTTGGCAGTTTTTGAATTAGGTCAATACTTATTTAATAAAACGAATGGTTTCTTTTTATTCCAGCCGTTATTTGTAGCGATGGTCTTGGGAATCATCATTTTAGTTGTGATGGGTAAAGCCATGGATATGCCAACGGCAACTGTGTACACGAACTTTTATAAACCAGGTGGCGATTTGATTTTCTGGTTCTTGACACCAGCAACCATTGCGTTTGCGGTGCCGTTGTATAAACGTAACGATGTCTTTAAGAAAAATTGGTTAGTTATTTTGTTAAGTTTGTTAATCGGAACTTTCATTTCGTTATTCTTGATTTTGGGCGTTTCGAAGATCTTTGGTTTGAGCAAGATGTCAGTTGATTCCATGATGAGTCAATCGGCAACGACCGCGATTGCATTACCATTGTCAACAGCTATTGGTGGCAATGCCGCAATTACTGCCATGGCCTGCATCGTCAACGCTGTAATTATTTACGCTTTGGGTAAATGGTTAGTTAAATGGTTCAGATTGAATGATGACCCAATTGGCGCTGGTTTAGGTATGGGAACTGCTGGTCATACCGTCGGTTCAGCTTTTGCTTTGAAATTAGGTTCCGTTCAAGGAGCAATGGCCGCAGTGGCTGTGGTTGTGATCGGTATTGTGGATAACATTGCGGTGCCAATCTTTGCGAACTGGATGCATCTATAAAATTATTCTCATTTACAAAATTGATAGAAGAACAGGCACAAGCTTGTTCTTCTATTTTATCTATACATAAAATGTTAAAATGGGAAGGAAGAAGTTGAGGTTTGATAGATGAGTGATTCAATGATGCAGCGGATTCCCCCTAATAATGAAGAAGCGGAGCAGTCAGTACTTGGCTCTATTTTGTTGCGGCCAGATAAAATTGTGGAAGCGGCGGAATATTTAACGGTAGAATCATTTTATTATCATGCGCATCAATTGATTTTTGCGGCGATGTTGGATCTCAACGAGCAAGATCAAGCTATTGACGTAGTCACCGTGAAGAATAATTTGGAAGCCAAGAATCAGTTAGACGATATCGGTGGCGTCAATTATTTAGGTGATTTGGCCACCATTGTGCCGACAGCAGCTAATGTACTCTACTATGCCAAAATTGTCGCTGACAAAGCCTTATTGCGGCAATTAATTAATACGGCGACCGATATTGTGGCTAAAAGTTTTGACGAACAAGATAGCGATGTCTCCGAAATTATTGATGGTGCTGAACGTGCGATTATGGATGTCGGTGAAAGTCAAAATGATAATGGTTTTCAAAAATTATCGGATGTCTTGAATGATACGATTGAAAATATTGATAAATTAGCACAAGAGGATTCGCAGTTAACGGGTTTGTCGACTGGATATAGTGAATTAGATAATATGACGGCGGGTTTGCATCCGGATGAATTAACCATTTTGGCGGCGCGTCCCGGTGTTGGGAAAACGGCTTTTGCCTTAAATGTGGCCGAAAATGTTGCGGTGCATAGTGATCAAACCGTGGCCATTTTTAGTTTGGAAATGGGCGCTGATCAGTTAGCCAGCCGGCTGTTGTGCGCGCAAGGCAGTATTGATGCTAATAATTTGCGGACGGGTAATTTGAATGATGATGAGTGGCAAAATCTCATCGTGGCTATGGGTATTTTGTCCAAAACCTCCATTTATATTGATGATACACCGGGGATTAAGATGGCGGAAATTCGGGCGAAATGTCGTCGATTGGCTAAAGAAACCGGCAATATTGGGTTAATTATTATTGATTATTTGCAATTGATTGAAGGCACGGGGCAAGAAAATCGGCAACAGGAAGTTTCTACGATTTCGCGGCAATTGAAAAAGTTGGCCAAGGAATTGCATGTGCCGGTTATTGCTTTGTCGCAATTATCTCGTGGTGTAGAACAGCGTCAAGATAAGCGACCAGTTTTGTCAGATATTCGGGAATCTGGTTCAATTGAGCAGGATGCGGATGTTGTCGCCTTTTTGTATCGTGATGATTATTATAACGATGATGCCGATGGTGATGAAACGGTCGATAATGAGGACATGAATGCAGGCGAAGTTGAAGTAATTATAGGTAAAAATCGGTCCGGTCCGCGGGGCACGGTTAAATTATTATTTGTCAAATCCTACAATAAATTTGCGGCAATTTCGCCTTTGACAGAAGGGTAATGATGGATAAACAACGACAGATCCAACAAGCGTATCAAACAAAGACAATTATTAATTGTATTATGCGTCAAAACCAGACAATTTATACCGGCCTAGTGTTGGCGTTTGATCAGCATTGGGTGCTTTTGCACACTTATAATGCCTATGGTCTATTGGACGGGTATGTCCTAATTCGTATTAGTAATATTGCAATTTTGACGGATCAAGGTGCCGATTTGGAGCGCTTGAAAATGCGCATGCAATTAATGACCCAAACCCCGATTTTGTGGTCGGAAGATTTAGTGTTGCCACCATTTCAACAGGAAGATTTGTTGCGACAAGTCTTAGTTTTTTTGCAACAAAGTAAGCAAACGCTTTTACTGCAACAACTGCATGTCGACGGTTACTTTCAGGCGCAATTATTAGCGCAGACGTCCGACCAAATCACGATTCAAGCGTTAGATTCATTTAATTTTTCGGTGACAGGCGCCCAGACAACCGTGGAATTACGTCAAATAGTTGTCTTGGAATTTGCGGGAGCCCAATTACAGTTGGCAACCGAATTCTTTCAAACTCAAAGTCCAGAACACGTGGCATCGGTTATGGTTAAAACGAATGAGCAATTTCCACGACTTTTGGCCCGGGTTCAAGAACAGCAAACGTTGGTGATTATTTATTGTGAGAATGTGCAGAATAATTTTTTTGTCGGGACGATTTGTCAATATAATCAGGAATTTGCAGTTTTAAAATTAGTGGATGATTTGGGACGCTTTGGTGGCTATGTGTTGATTAAATTGGCGCGAATTGTTTATATTTCAGCACAAAATGATTATTTGCGGCAAGTGGCATATTATTGTCGTTATCAAAAAGCACGGATGAGTTTTGTCCAACCGATTTTAAATGATCAATGGCGTTTTGGGACTGATTTTGTGCCAGAAACGTTTCAGCAATTAGCCGATCGCAAAGAAGTGATTAATTGTCATCGAGAGCAGAAGGCAGAATCACAGTTGGCGTATTGCCAAGCAGCCGATCGTCAACAATGTCAGTTGGCAATTTTTTATGATTTGCCAGAAAGAAAGACTGCACAAAAAAGTTTTAAATATACGCAAATTGCGGTGGTAACTTGGGGATATTTGAATACATTTTTTACAAAACACGAATTAATTGGTTAAGCATTGCTTGTAATGTTCATAATTGCTAAAATGTGGATTGGGTTTAATTGACAAAAAGGGATGACGCAAATGACAGGTGTTGTAGTAGTTGGAATGCAATGGGGCGACGAAGGCAAAGGTAAAATTACCGATTTTCTTGGTCGTGGTAGTGATGTAATTGCCAGATATCAAGGCGGTGATAATGCTGGTCACACCGTGGAAGTTGATCAAACGGAGTATAAAATGCGGCTGATTCCATCAGGAATTTTGTACGCAGATAAGCTGACGGTGATTGGCAATGGCGTCGTTGTAAATCCAGAATCCTTAGTAAATGAGATGCAATCGTTGCAGCAACAGGGGATTAGTTTCGCTAATTTTCGCATTTCGAATCGTGCGCAAGTAATTTTGCCATATCATGTGCGGATGGACGAGTTGCAGGAGCAAAGTAAGGGCGATCACAAAATCGGAACGACTAATCGAGGCATTGGTCCCGCTTACATGGATAAAGCTGCGCGCATTGGAATTCGCATGAGTGATTTGTTAGAAAAGGAAACATTTGCCGCTAAATTAAAGCAAAATTTAGCTTTAAAAAATAAGGAATTTGTGCAAGTATATCAAGGACAGCCGTTAGAATTTGCGGATATTTTTGAGAAGTTTTACGCGTATGGGCAACAGTTAAAGCCTTACGTAGTGGACACGTCTAAATTAATTAATGAGTGCTTTGATCAAAATGAAAATGTATTATTTGAAGGCGCCCAAGGGATTATGTTAGATATTGATCATGGAACTTATCCTTACGTGACTTCATCTAATCCGGTCGGTGGCTATACAGCAGGTTTAGGCGTTGGTCCAACGAAAATTCAGCATGTCGTGGGTGTTGCTAAAGCGTATACTTCACGGGTTGGTGCAGGTCCATTTCCTACTGAATTGACCGATGAAAATGGCACTTATATTCGTGAAGCAGGTCATGAATATGGCGTTGTCACCAAGCGTCCGCGTCGGATTGGTTGGTTGGATTCGGTGGTTTTACGGCATGCTAAACGAGTTGCAGGTGTGACAGAATTGGCTTTGAATTGTATTGATGTTTTGAGTGGCTTGTCTGAAGTCAAAATTTGTACGGGTTATCGATTACCTGATGGTTCAGTCATTGATGAATATCCAGCTAGTTTACAACAGATTGAGCAGTGTCAACCAGTTTATACGACCTTGCCCGGCTGGTCGGAGGATTTGCGAGGCAACACTGACTTGGCTAGTTGGCCACAAGCTGCCAAAGATTATTTGGCGAAAATCAAAGAGCTAACGGGTTTAGATTTTGTGAGTGTTTCAGTAGGACCTAATCGTGATGAAACAATTGTTTTAAATAATTTATGGCAATAGTTTGATCGTGAATTAAAAAGTGTAGGATATATATCCTACACTTTTTTTGATGGGTGATGGCAATATTCTTAAATTATAATTTGTTTCATGTGAAACAAATTTAACGATTATTGATGTTCGGCAACAGAAGCGTGACCAGATAAGAAATTAGTGAATTCATTTTGATTACGATTGAAAGTCACAGTATAGTAATAGCGATGGTGATCATTGATTTGGGTGATGAAAAAGCGTGTTTCACGTGGAACATCACTCAATTCATAGCCAACGACAGAACTATTTTTTTGATCCATACCATTTTGAAGAACGTACTGTTTTAAAGCCGTAGCACTTTTAGAGGAGAGACCTAAATTCCGAGCCAACTGTTGATATTTATCCAAAGTAGCAGTTGATTGTGCGGTGATGCCAGAGTTAATGAGCGTTGTGTTGACTTTATCTAAAAAAGTTGGTACTTTAGCAATTCCAGAAACACCGAGTTTGTTCGTCCAGCTGATGAATTTTGGAGGCTTGGCATTGTGGAAATTACCAATGAATTTTGCTGCTTGTACTTTGCCGTTTGATCGATAAAAAACTTGATAGCGATAACTGTGAATTTGTTGGGTGTCGTCATAGCGATTGACACTAACGGTAATATATTTGCCATGACGATTTTTACCACTTGTCAAGGGTGTGACGCTGTATAAATAGCGATGATGTTTTTGTTGAACCCATTGCTTGAGTTGCTGATTTTGTTTGGTGGATAGAAAGCCGCATTGTTGGCGATGTTTGTCAAACGAATTGACCAATTGCTTCGTAATCTTGAGTTGTTGTTGGTATTCCTTTTCACTCAATTCATTCAAGGTCAGGCTCTTGGGCTTTTTGATTTGATCTAACTTGTGAGGATTGACGACGAGTTGGAAAGGAATCGTTTGGCGCGAAAGCCAGTTACTGCTAGCCTTGATTAAGGGATTACGGTTATAATAAAGAAGAATGAATAAAAGAATACACACGAGTAAGGTATATAAATACCTCTTTTTTTTAAGAATTTTTTTCAAACTATTTACCTCATTAGAAAGTTCATTATATAAGAAAGTTCAGCTTTTATGAAGAACAAGAAAAAAGATTGGTTGCGATATTTACATTTGGGAGCCAAAGCTAGTATTGTGATTGGCGAACTGGTGTTTGTAATCAGCTTAGCTAGTGGCTTTTTTAACGTGAATACGCAAAAGTGGATTAAATCACAATATCAAGATACCCAACAAACAGCTTTGGTGACACATATTGATCAAAAGCGGCTACATTTTACGCAAAGTTTGTGGGCGTCAACTCCGGGCAATTTGTTTGTGCATTCAAAGACGCAACAACAATTAAAGAAACTGGTCAAATTGGCACAGTTGCGCCAAAATAATCAACAACAAGTTGATCATTATTACGATGGTTCAGCGTACTACGCGAATGGTGTTTCAACCAAAAAATTGAATCATACGGACCGGCAATTGCTGTTGGACAAGAATCAAACGGTTTATCAAAAACAAAAAAACCGTTTGGATACGATTCGAATTTGGTTTGAACAAACTCGTGATGCCCAAAAATATTTAACGAAAACGTTGCCTCCTACCAACAATGATCATAACCAGACGTTGACAATGACGCAAGCTTCGGAAATTAGTGCATACTATAAGCTCTTGAAAAATCGGACTCTAAAAAAGGATTGGCAACCCCGTGTGGCACAAGCATTGCAACAATTTAAAGATGCTCAAAAAAATCAGAGCCAAGCACAAAAAGCGCAACAACAAAAGGAATTGACAGCTTTGAAAAATGCACCACTGACACAAGATTATCAACCTGCGAACGTGACGATTATTGATAAGCTCAAGCAGTTAGATCAAATTACGCGAATTTTACAGCAAGCTGGGATTACCAGCAATACAGTTTTGGTATATTTGAGTAGCACGCAAACGCTGAATTTGGTGCGGCGCAGTGGGGACCATTATGTGCCCGTTTTGCATAGCCTGTCGGTGGTTGGTGGTTCGCTACCAGCGGGGAGTTATGTCGTGCGCAGAATCATTAATAACGCGAGTGCGACTGCCGGAGTTGTGACCGATCCGTCAAGTGCTTCATTTGGACGCTACTTCGATGATGCGACGACTTTTACGACGCAACAAAATGATATCAGTGATTTTAATCAAACAGATGATGTTTTTTGGCTCAAAAATAATTTGAAATTGCAACCGTCGATTCTGGTGGCTAATGCTAGTCAAATTGGCTTTTTAGCAGACGCACCACTAGCTTTGGATAATACTTTGGGCTTGAATTTGAGTGATTTGAATAGTTTGATGACAGCTATTTCCATTGGAGTAACTTTGTATGTCGATTAAAAGAAAAAAACAGCATCGTTGGGCGCGTCGGTGGCAACATATTCAAGCGCATCCGGTGAAAAGTGTACTAAAATATGTATGCTTAATATTGATCATCATTGGTCTGGTTGTGGGCGGACATGTCGGTCGGCAATATTGGCAGGAATTACAAAAAGATGTGAGCGCTGGTTATTTAATCAGTCGTGAGATTTCGGTTAAAAATTTTTATCCGAAGCAACCCACAGTCATTGAGGATCGCAATCATCATGTGATGAAAAAATTGACACACAGTCAGTCTACCTATGTCAGCCATGCCAAATTAAATCCACGCCTCACAAAAGGGGTGGTGGCAATTGAGGATCGCCGTTTTTATGAGCATCACGGTGTGGATTTGACTGGTGTTTTGCGGGGCGTTAAATCGTTATTATTGCATCGCCAAGTCCAAGGTGGTTCCACCTTGACTCAACAATTGGTCAAAAATGTGATTTTGAAAGATCAGACACAATCGTTGGATCGCAAAGTCAAAGAAATGGTCATTGCCCAACAATTAGGAAAGAAGTTTACAAAAAAGCAAATTCTGGAGTTTTATTTGAATGATGTTTATTTAGGGCATGGTTGTTATGGGATTGGCAGTGCCGCGCAATATTATTTTTCGAAAAATCAGGCCGATTTGAATTGGGGTGAAGCGGCGTTACTCGTGGGAATTCCGAATAATCAGGTTTTGTATGATCCGATTGTGCATCCTAAAGCGGCTCAAAATCGCCGCAATACGGTGTTGTATAGTTGGTATCAGCAAAAAATGATTTCCAAAAAGACTTTTAATCATTATGCCGATGCTAAAATTAGTTTGAAAATCCACAATTTTCAATATGATAACAATATTTCTCAAGATTATGCGCTCAATTATGCAGTGCATTCCACAGTACAGCAGTTAATGATGGCGCATGGTTTTGAGATGAAATATTTATTTAAGAATGATCAGGATAAAAATAATTATAAAAATCACTATTCACAAATGTATGACAAGTATTACGGTCAATTACTCAATGGCGGTTATATTGTGCAAACGACGATTGATCAGCAACTGCAGCAACAGTTGTTACAAATTGTTCAACAACAATATGCGCCTTACCAAAGTCGTGATCAAGATGGTAAGTTGGAGCCCCAAGTTTCCAGTACGATTGTCGATAATCGCACGGGCAATGTGTTAGCGATTATTGGCGGGCGGACAACCGAAAATGATCAATTAAATCGGGCGACAGATGCTTATCGGCAACCCGGTTCGACCGCAAAGCCGTTGATTGCTTATGCGCCAGCGTTTGAACGCGGTTATTTACCGCAGTCCAAAGTAGTTGATGGTCCGGTCGGTAGTGTCAGCAACTGGTATTCGGGATATCGCGGTCCGGTGACGTTACGCAATGCGTTGGCGGATTCGATTAACACGGTGGCGTTCAAATTAGCGTTGGAAGACAAGCAACAAAGTTTTTATCAAGATTTAGGCAAAATGCAGTTTCAGGGCTTGTACCCGGAAGATAAGAATGCTATTTTGGCGGTCGGTGGATTCACCAAGGGGGTGACTACCACTGAAATGGCGTCGGCGTATAGTTCATTTGCGCGCCAAGGTAATTTTATTGCCCCTAGCAATGTTCAAAAGATTTATGACACTGAAAAGAGTCAGGTTTTGTATCAAAATCCGCATACGCCGGTCAATGTGTATGCGGCGAATGCGAGCTATTTGATGTTGAATACGATGCAAAGTGTTGTCAATAATGGTTTGGGTAAAAAGGCGGCCTTGAGTAATTATCCTTATGTTGCAGGGAAAACGGGAACAACCGATCGGAATATGGACAGTTATTTTGTCGGGATGACGCCATACTTCACCATTGCGAACTGGACGGGCTATGATCATCAGACACCATTAAGTGATGCCCAAGAACAATTATCCATTCAAACGTTTAAAGCGGAAGGCGAACATTTGGTCGATTATCTCAAAGAACCGAAAAAAGATTTTAAGATGCCTAAGACAGTCAAGCGCGAAGGCGACAATCTCTATGTTCGGCAAAATGTACCACAAAAAAGTATTGCGCAGGTCATTGAGGATAATTACTTGGCGTTTAACAGCGCGGAGATTAATGCGAATAAAAATCGGCTTGATGATTTGGATTACCGCTTAATCTATCATTTAACCAAGAAGCAGGAACAAAGTCGCGAACACAAAGTCCAGCAGACTTTGGACAAATATCAGGCCATGCCGTTTGATAAGCTTAGTCAGCATGAAAAGAAGTTAAGTGCTTTACAGAAAATTCGGTACAAAAATGAAAATGTCAAACGAATGTCGGCTAAATCGCAGTTTAATCAGCAAATTATGCAATTACAGCGCGATTTGAATGTCACGCAGGCACAATTGGAAGCGCAAAAAGAAAATCAACGCGTAGCTAAATTTGAAAAACAAAAAAATAAGATTCAGCAACAACGCAGTGCTCAACGCAAACAAATGGTTGATAAATTAATGCCGCAATATCAAAGGCAGCTCAGTCGGGTGAAAAGTGCGTATCAAAATGATGATGCGGATAAAGAGACACAAAAACAAAAATTGACGGACTTAATTAATCAAATTCGCAGTTATGGCGGTAAGGTCGCGGACCCGGTGATTGTCGTTAAGTAGCTTTTAGAGGAGGCAGGATGATGTTACAACGAGCGCAAATCAACACACCGTTAGGCGAGATGACGGTGGTGGTTAATCAGACTTGTGTGCAAGAACTCTGGTTTAGTGACATGCCGTTGCCCAAAACACAGAGCGCCCAAGCAACACAACTGAGTTCTTGGACCCAAAATCCTATCATGGTACAAGTTCAAGCTTGGTTGCAGGCTTATTTTGCAGGTTCACAGCCAGACTTGACGAATATCTTGATGACACCTAGCGGAACAACTTACCAACAAGATGTTTGGCACATCACACAACAAATTCCCGTGGGTCAAACGTGGACTTATCGCCAGCTTCAAACACAATTGCAAGCACAACGTTTGCCGAGTGGTTCGCCCCGGTCGTTAGGTGGCGCGTTGAGCAAGAATCCGATTTTGATCTTGATTCCTTGTCACCGTGTGATTGGCAGTGACGGTCGGTTAACGGGATATGCGGGCGGGTTATGGCGCAAGCAAAAATTATTAGCAATGGAGCAAAAGAGTCGAAATCAGAACTAATGTCGAGCTAAAGTGGCATTATTTTTTTTATTTTTTTGAAAAAATATTTTTAAGCTATTTCTAGAATAAAAAGCTGTGTTTCGAACAAGCATTTTCGCTTGAATTCTAACGATAAACCGCTGGGTAATTATAGTGGCACGATGACATGGACATATAGCAATTCGTTATAAATAAAGAGCCGACAATTAAATTTGCCGACTCTTTTAATTTTTATTCATTAATACTTTGATCTTGATGGCGGGCAATCAGCGGTAAAATCAACCCTAAGAACAATAAAACTAATGGTGTAATGATATTCAGGCTTAACTGGAACCACCAATTATGCGGATCACTTGCATAATTAATTTTGGGAATCATGCCCAGCAAGCAAGCAAACGCCGTGAATAAGAAGCACCATAAACCAAGGGTGAAGCCCAGTTGCTTATTTTGCACAAAAGTATACTCTGCTTGGTACTGCTTAAACTTGCGACTCAAAGCCATAAACGCTACGAAGACCCAGAGGTAACGCATCGGCGTGACGACCGAATTCAAATTAAGCAGCCAGTTATATAAATCATTCATACCTTTAATGCCCAAAGCAGGGATAATAATGAGTAAAGAGACTAATACGCCAGTCATAATATAACCGTTACTAAACACGTGGCGCTTGTTTTGATGTAGTAATTTGCGTGGAATATATTGCGAACTGCCTTCTGCCAACAGTGTTCGTAAAGGCGCATCAATCGAAATTGCCATGGCGGCTGCGGATCCCAAAACGTTAGTGATGGCGTACATCCAGACAAAGAGATTGCCCACGTGAAAATATTTGCCCAGAATTTGGAAAGCATAGTATGCGCCGTTAGCCATCAAATCACTGGGAATTTTGTGGGCGTTAAAGATTAGGCCTAAGGCAAAGGAACCTAAGATGGCCGAAATGGTGACCATCACAGCTAAACAAATCATGCCAAGCGGGAATTCTTTACCTGAATTGTGTGTTTTGTTGACATAAGGTGCAATTTTTTCAGAACCACCAACCGCGAAGACGAGCATAGAAATGGTAGTAAAGTAGTTCAGATCGAACTTGGGAATGTAAGTTTTAAGTTCGTTCATGTGTGCCGTTTGAATCGTCAAATGCGTCATGAAAGGAGCAGCAATCCCCAAAATAATAAACAGCATAGACATTGTGAACGCAGCAATTCCCGCAATGCTACTGAAATTGCTGATGGTTGTCACGCCTCTTGAAGCTAACCACAAAAAGGCTAAGAAAATCACCAAGCACAGAATTTGGAGGGTCAAGGCGGGAACATCTTTGACTAAATTACCATTGCCCTGAAACAGCCAACTGAACCCGACAATAATCATTTGCGGCTTTTGTGCTAAGTAAGGAATATGGACGACCCAGTAAGTCCAAGAAGCTAAGTAGGCCACTTTAGGACCAGTCAGTTCGCGAATCCATGACGACACGCCGCCACCTTCATGAGCAAAGGTTGAGCCTAACTGCCCCACCATCAAGGTATAAGGAATAAAATATAACGCCATAATTAACACCCATGAGGTGATGACGACGAGGCCTTGATTAGCAAAATTGTTGAAGACATTGTTCAACCCCCAAACGGAGGTGAACGCAATGAAGGCAATGTTGTACCATCTAATCTGTTTTTTCTGCGCCATGCTAAATCTCCCCTCAACTTATAGTAATATAGTGTTATGTTATCCAATTCAGTAGAGAATAACAATTGATTTTGAAAAAATAGTGAGGATTTTGATGAATAAAATTTGGCTATTAATTAAAAAATATGAGAAAGTTTGGAGTTATCTCTTCTTTGGTGGTTTGACGACGTTAATTAATTTGGTAGTATTCAATGTATTGTACACTTGGCAACACTTGTTAGGTTATCAGTTAGCTAACGTGTTGGCGTGGTTTCTGTCAGTTTTATTTGCTTACATTACCAATAAGCGTTACGTTTTTGATTCGCATCAAAACAGCCAGCAAGCGATGCGCACGGAATTATTTTCGTTTTTCTTTTTTCGGGTGTTAAGTTTGGTATTGGACCTGTTGATTATGCAAATTGGGGTCGGCATACTCCAGCAGAATGCATTTTGGGTGAAATTAGTTGATAATGTGTTGGTTGTAATTGCGAACTATTTTTTCAGTAAAATTTTTATTTTTAAGGAACATTAATTAATAATTAGAGTAGCAATATAATTATTAATTTGTTATGATGATAATAACAAATGATGAAGCCAACTTCACTTTATTATTTGACATTGAGACTGATAGTGAACTGCTCCTGATTGATAGTGAAATTATCTCAATGGGAAGCACTTACCTGAATTGGGTGGGTGCTTTTTTGGTATTTTAGAAAAAATAAGTTTGTTCGCCTTGATAAATTACTTCATTGAAATCAGTTACCATAATATTCAATAGATCCTCCATACCCTCAGCCAATTGTGGATTTTGGTAAAAATCTTGTAATTTCATCCAAAAAACCGGACCTTCAGCAGATGATTGTAAGTTGCCTTGAAATTGTGTGGTACGGTACAAAAAGCAAATAAAACGACCACGAGGTTCTAAGGGATATTGCTTTAGACCAGCCAATTGCAAATTCGTAACGGTGAGACCGGTTTCTTCTTTGACTTCACGTTGGGCGGAGTGGGTCACACTTTCATGTGGTTCGACATGCCCACCAGGAAAAGCAATGCCAGGCCAATGCGGATCACGACGGTATTCAACCAATACTTGCTGGGACTTAGGGTCGAGGATCATCGTCATATTAGTTAGTTCGACAGGTTCCGTGCGCATTTTAGACGCTCCTTTGATTATTAATAACCTTATTATAAAGCGAAATTTTCGGAATTAAAAAAGTATCTTTCAATTATTGAAAGATACTTAAGAATCTGCATTATGCTAATTTAGTTTCGGTCAAATTTTGATTTTGAACTAAGTTAACGTAAAAATTAGCTTTCGACAGACGATAATAAGGCAGTACCCAGATGGCAGCAATGCCAAGAGTCACACTAACAAGTAGCCAATAGCCAATGAAGCTTAAATTGAATACAAAGTAATCCATCTTATGTCCATTCATTAACTGGCGGCTTAGCGTGACAGCTTGTCGGTATGTCACAGGGTCTTCTGCATTTAAATGGTCACGATAAATATACATGGCTTGCGAGTATGCAAAAGATTTAATGATACCAGGAACGAGCAATAATAAAGACCAGAGAAAAATCCAGATATACATCAAAACACCAATTCCAATACTGCCGATGAATAACTCACCACGTTTGAACAAGGTGAAACTTTTTTGGAAAGGATGATCCAATTGGGATTGTTCTTTCATAATATCAATGGCGGCAAAGTCCGCACTAATCTCAAATAAGCCAGCCACGATGGATAAGAAACCAGCCACACCTAATGCATCCACTGTTAATGGCAAACGATGCTGAATGACACTTGGAACACGATTAAGTAGGTAAAAAATTAAACTAATTAAAAATAGTTGTAGAAAAAATAAAAAATTATGGTTCAAAAGTTTTTTTGCTTGTTGCTTGATCTCTGTTCGATTCAACACAGATTCTCCCCTCTTTTTTGTAATGCCATTTAATTATATCATGAACGTGATTGGAATTAATGTTTAACTGTCTAATTAACAAGTTAACAAATTTTTACCAAGTTAATGGTGAGATTTAGGAGTTGAAAAATGCAACATTTACGACAAAAATTAGTGCGTCAAGTTCAACTACAGCATCCTTTATTGGGTCTGAGCACCACGATGGGCATGAGTGCGTTGCATGCGATGGACTCAGGCGTGGACTTTATTATGGTATTGAATTCTGGCAAATTTCGACAAATGGGTCGCTCATCGTTAGGAGCATATTTACCATTTGTGAATAGTAATCAACAAATTATGGCGCTCACCACACGAGAAGTTTTGCCCACTATCCAGGATTTTCCGTGTTTAATCGGAATTAATGCGACAGATCCTTATTTGAATCAAGCCACTTTATTTGATTTTATTAAGCAATATCAAATTGCGGGGATTGTGAATTATCCCACGGTTAGCTTGATTGATGGACAATTTCGTGAAGCCCTAGATGAAACCAATGTCAATTTTGGTCAAGAAATGGCTCTTTTACGAGCAGCGCACCAACATAATATTTTTACAGCAGCTTTTGTGACTAATGCGCAAGAGGCGTTATTGGCTAGTGCAATTCCTGCTGATCTGATTTGTATTCATCTAGGTTTGACCGAGGGTGGCGTGTTGGGTGCTAAACGCATTCGGAGTTTTGAATCAATGATTGCGACGGTGAAAAAGATTTGTCAGCGGCTGCAGCAGCAACGTTCGCAGAGTATTCTGATGATTTATGGTGGTATCTTGAATGATCTGACCGAAGTGCGTTATCTATATAATTTATTGCCGGAAATTCAAGGCTATATCGGTGGTTCAACCTTTGAACGGATTGTTCCTGAACAGACTTTGTCGCAACAAATTCGCTCTTTTAAAACAGCGGATCAAACTCTCAATGATAATTTAACGGTCAAAATTCTGAAGGGAGCTGATCAATACTATACGCCGGTGGAATTTATTAAAAGATTCATTCAAGAGAACTATTCGGTACCCATTTATTTGTCTGAGTTAGCGGCGATGTTGCATTTGACGCCAACTTATTTGAGCACGATTTTTAAAAAGCAAACCAATCAAACTTTTACAGATTATCTGGTGCATTTTCGATTGAATAAGGCTGTAGAATTAATGAAACAAAAATATCAACCGCTGAATAAGATTGCGGAAATGGTGGGTTATAACGATTATGCGCAATTCAACAAAATTTTTAAAAAATATTTTCATGAAGCTCCAAGTCAGTATCAACAACACATATAATCACTAGTAAAGCTAACTATATTACCTGTTAATGTAATCCCTTTCACTTTATGATAAGTTTAATCATTATGAAAGGAGGATCAGTGATGCAGACGATTGCTTTAGTCGGTACATTGGATACTAAAGGAACTGAGTTCAACTATGTGAAACAAGTGTTGGAACGTTTAGGCAATCGCGTTTTGTTAATTAATGCTGGCGTATTTTCGCCTACTGTCGAAGTAGACATTGATGCCAACGAATTGGCGGCAGTGGAGGAATTGACAATAGACCAGGTTAGAACTGATTATACTCGAGGCGAAGCGAATGCTATTTTGGCACATGGCTTACGCATATTATTACCTAGACTTTATCAAGCGGGAAAATTTCAAGGGATTCTGTCTTTAGGCGGCAGTGGTGGAACTTCATTGGTGACACCTGCGATGCAGCAATTACCGTTAGGAGTGCCTAAAGTGATGGTTTCTACTGTGGCTGCCGGTAATACGCGGGAGTATGTGGGCACTAGTGATATTGTAATGATTCCCTCAATTGTCGATGTATCCGGCTTAAATAAAATTTCCCGGGTCATTTTTGATAATGCGGCAGCAGCAATTTCTGGAATGTTCAATCATTCCATGACGACGCTAGTTGATACAAAACCGCTTATTGGGGCCACGATGTTTGGTGTCACAACGAAAGCGGTGGATCACGCACGATCTTTATTAGATCAAGCAGGTCTGGAAACCTTAGTTTTTCATGCGACAGGAACCGGCGGTCAAACGATGGAATCGTTGATTGCCCAGGGTTATTTTGCTGGTGTTTTAGATTTGACGACGACGGAAATTGCCGATGAATTATGCGGTGGGGTCATGGCTGCTGGGCAAACACGGTTAGATTCGGCTATTCAGGCGCATTTGCCGGAAGTGCTTGCTCCAGGCGCATTAGATATGGTCAATTTTGGTCCTTACGAAACGGTGCCAGCAAAGTATCGTCAACGTAATTTGGTCAAGCATAATCCGACTGTGACATTAATGCGGACGACAATTGCAGAAAATCAACAGTTTGGGCAATTTATGGCACAAAAATTAAACCAGGCGCAAAGACCAATTGCCGTGATGATCCCAACAAAAGGTTTTTCGGAATTGGACGCGGTGGGGCAACCTTTTTATGGTCCCGAAGAAGATGCAGCTTTTACAGATTCATTAACAAAAGCGTTGACGAATAATGCAGTAACAGTCACTAAATTACCATATCACATGAATGATCCACGATTTACGCAGGCATGTGTGGAGCAATTGAAGATATTAATGAAGGGATAATAATTATGGATAATAGAAACAGAGCTCAAATTTTAGCCGATTTTCAAACGAAAAGAAAGAATGGTGAGATGCTGGTCGGCGTCGGTGCCGGTACAGGTATTACAGCCAAAAGTAGTGAAGCTGGCGGAGCAGATATGTTAATTATTTACAATTCTGGACGTTATCGCATGGCTGGTCGTGGTTCCTTAGCTGGATTAATGTCTTACGGTGATGCGAATCAAATCGTGGTCGAGATGGGGCAAGAAGTGTTACCAATTGTGCAACATACACCCGTGTTAGCAGGTGTTTGTGGAACAGATCCGTTTCGTGTAATGAAAATTTATTTGCAGCAATTAAAAGATCAAGGTTTCAGTGGTGTTCAGAATTTTCCGACTGTGGGTTTGATTGATGGTGTCTTTCGGCAAAATTTGGAAGAAACTGGCATGGGTTATGATTTAGAAGTTGACATGATTCATCAAGCACACGAGTTAGATCTGTTGACAACTCCATATGTTTTTGATCCGGAACAAGCTACCAAAATGGCTCAAGCCGGTGCTGATTTGTTGGTGGCACAT
Organism: Bombilactobacillus folatiphilus; assembly: GCF_023380265.1. Lineage (NCBI taxonomy): Bacteria > Bacillati > Bacillota > Bacilli > Lactobacillales > Lactobacillaceae > Bombilactobacillus > Bombilactobacillus folatiphilus. The sequence goes on along the minus strand of NZ_CP093366.1, from coordinate 1,603,453 downwards.
ATGGGCTTAACGACCAAGGGGGCAATTGGCGCGCAAACATCTTTAACCTTAGATGAATGTGTCACACGCGTCCAAGCCATTTTGGATGCTGGTCGCAAAGTTAATCCTGATATTATGGTGATCTGTCACGGTGGACCGATTGCTGAGCCCGAAGATGCGGCTTATGTGATTGAACGTGTGCAAGGAATTGATGGTTTCTTTGGAGCTTCTAGTATTGAACGACTAGCCACAGAAAAAAGTATTCAAGAACAGACGGAGAAATTTAAAGCGATTAAAAACTAAATCCGATCCAGAAGATGCTACTGATTAATTCAGTGGTATTTTTTGATTTACAGAATAAAGATATTTTCTAGCTATCAGAAAAGGCTATAATGTCGTTAAAAAGGAGTTGATAGTATGCAATTTCTAGAATCAAACATTTTACAGCAATTGCCGACCCAATTTTTTGCAACTTTAGTTCAAAAGGTCAATGCGAAAATTGCAGCAGGCGTTGATGTGATTAATTTAGGGCAGGGGAATCCTGACCAGCCCACACCTGCCTTTATTGTGGAAGCATTAGCGCAAGCAGCAAAGCAGCCTCAAAATCACAAATATTCGCCTTTTCGCGGTTTATTTGAATTTAAGCAAGCAGCAGCGGCTTTTTATCAACGTGAATATGGCGTTCAACTAGATCCGGAAACTGAAATTGCCGTTTTAGGTGGTTCTAAAATTGGTTTGGTAGAGCTACCATTGGCCTTGATGAATCCGGGAGAGACCGTTTTATTGCCAGATCCGGGTTACCCAGATTATTTATCAGGTGTTAGTTTGGCGCAAGTTCATCAGGAATTGTTTCCGTTGACGCGTGAACGGGATTTTTTGCCAGATTATCAAGCTTTAGATCCGCAAGTTGTGCAGGCCGCCAAATATATTTATTTGAATTACCCAAATAATCCGACAGGAGCGGTCGCTAACGCTGACTTTTTTGCAGAAACTGTGGCTTGGGCACAAAAAAATCAGGTTGGTGTAGTTCATGATTTTGCTTATGGGGCAATTGGTTTTGATGGACAGCAGCCTCGCAGTTTTTTGCAGACCACTGGTGCCAAACAAGTGGGAATTGAACTGTATACGATGTCTAAAACGTACAATATGGCCGGTTGGCGACTGGGTTTTGCCGCGGGCAATGCAGAAATGATTGAAGCGTTGAATTTGATTCAAGATCATTTGTTCGTGAGTGTTTTCCCAGCAATTCAACAGGCGGGGGTTGCAGCTTTAAACAGTGATCAAGCAAGTGTACGGCAATTAGTTACCCGCTATCAGCGGCGACATGATGATTTTAACGCAGCTGCTCGTAAAATTGGTTGGGAACCTGTCCCCACTGGTGGAACTTTTTATGCATGGATGCCGACACCTGTTGGTCTGACTAGTCAAGAATTTGCAGATATACTATTAGATGAAGCAGGCGTTGCCGTGGCACCGGGCACAGGTTTTGGGGCACAAGGTGAAGGTTATGTACGAATTGGGTTGTTGATTGATGAACCAAGGTATAGCGAAGCTTGTGCGCGGATTGCCAAATTACATTTATTTCCCAGGAAATAATTGAGAACACAAAAAAGCGGTCATACCAATTAAAAAATTGGTATGACCGCTTTTAATATTATCCTGATGGGTGGTCAGGGGATCGAACCCTGGACCCACGGATTAAGAGTCCGTTGCTCTGCCAGCTGAGCTAACCACCCGAAAAGTACAATAAGTATACTAGCATATTTTTAGAATCTTGGCAATCCAAATTTAAAGAATTTTGTCAGATAAGCTAAAACTTAGTATACTGTACACAAGAAAGCAAGGAGGTTTTCTGTCCTATGGCGAATAAAGTTTTAATTGTTGATGATGAAAAACCTATCTCGGATATTATCAAGTATAATCTCGATAAAGAAGGTTTTGAAACCGTAGTTGCTTTTGACGGTGAAGCGGCTTTAGATAAAGTGGATCAGGAAAATCCTGATTTAATTATTCTCGATTTAATGTTACCTAAAGTTGACGGCCTAGAGGTTGCACGTCAAGTGCGTAAGACCAAAGATACCCCGATTATTATGTTGACGGCCAAAGATTCAGAATTAGATAAAGTACTGGGTTTGGAGATGGGAGCCGATGATTATGTCACTAAACCTTTTTCCAATCGTGAACTGGTGGCGCGGGTGAAGGCTAATTTACGCCGACAAAAAGTTAATTTAAGTAATGCAAACGAATCAGAAACGACGAATATTAAAGTTGGCGCCTTGGTGATTTTACCGGATGCCTATACAGTCACCAAAAACGAGTGTGAACTGGAATTAACGCATCGGGAATTTGAATTGCTCTATTATCTGGCTCAGCATATTGGACAAGTTATGACCCGTGAAAATTTGTTACAGACAGTGTGGGGTTACGATTATTTTGGCGATGTTCGGACGGTGGATGTTACAATTCGTCGTTTGCGCGAAAAAGTTGAAGATGATCCAAGTAAGCCCGAGTATTTAATTACGCGGCGCGGTGTGGGTTATTATTTGAAATCGGATACAAATCAAAAAGAAGATTAAACCAAAAGACTGAGGCAAAAGCGTGACACGGCGAACAAAATTTTTTAGTTCAATGCAGTTTAAAATTGCACTAGTTTTTATTTTATTACTTTTAAGTACGATTGAAATTATCGGAGCTTATTTTGTGCATCGTTTGGAACAACAAAATGTGGAAGCTTTTGAGGCGCAAGTACAACTACCATCTTGGGTGACGACGCCTTTGGCGGTCAACTTAACAAGCAATACGGCTAAGGCTCGCCGCAATATTCGTGCCACCGTACAAGATTTCACGAATATTCAGATTTCCGAAATGGAAGTTGTGGACAGTCGTGGGCGTATTGTGGCGATTAAAAATGGTAATAATCCGACGTCCATTGGCAAAAGAACGGCTAATTCTCAAATTAAAGATGTAATTTATTCTGGCCGCAAAGTAACTCAGATTTCCCATAGTGATCGTGACGGGAGCTATTACTTGTCCATCACACCTCTGTTGAGTTCTAGTGGTGACAACAATTCGACAGTAGGGGCAGTCTATGTCCGCGCAAATATGGATCAGGTTTATAGGAATATTAATCGGATTGTATTTATCTTTTTTGTTGCGTCCTTGGTCGCGGGCGTTTTGGGGGCTTTGATTTCAATTGTCGTGGCGCGCGCGATTACGCGACCGATTGCTGAAATGCAGCGTCAAGCGATTCGGATGTCTAAAGGCGATTATTCTGGGCAAGTCCGAGTTTATAGTGAAGACGAATTGGGACAATTGGCGATTGCCGTGAATGATTTGTCGGTGAAAGTTGAAGAAGAACAAGAAAATTCTGCCGCGGAAAGAAGGCGTTTGGATGGCGTTTTAAGCCAAATGTCTGATGGCGTGGTGGCCACGAATCGCCATGGTAAAATTACTATTATTAATGAAACAGCTTGTGAGTTTTTGGATGTTGCGATGGACGAAGTTGAAAATCAGAATTTGGTTGACGTATTAGGTATTAGTGACCATACCACCTTTGAAAACTTGTTGGAGAATCAAACCGAGCGGATTATTGAGCCGGAAAATAAGATTGATGGCGAAGATTTGATTTTGCAGGCAGATTTCTCCTTAATTAAACGCAACACGGGTTTTGTCACTGGGATTATCTGTGTGTTACACGACGTGACTGAACAACAAAAAATTGATCAAGATCGACGGGAATTTGTCTCTAATGTCTCGCATGAGTTGCGGACGCCCTTAACCAGTTTGCGCAGTTATATTGAAACGTTAAATGACGGAGCTTGGCAAAATCAAAATTTGGCGCCTCGGTTTTTGAAAGTTACACAAGAAGAGACAGAACGTATGATTCGCATGGTTAATTCTTTATTGAGTTTGTCGCGATTAGATCAAGGAACTGCCAAAATGAATGTTGAACTCGTTAATTTTAACGAAATGTTCAATTATATTTTGGATCGGTTCGATTTGATGATTCAAAAAGAAGCTCAACGCGCCCAATCAGAAAATCAATCGGTCAAGACGTATCAGATTAAGCGCATTTTGACTAAGCGTGATCTGTGGGTCGAAATTGATCCTGATAAGATGACTCAAGCAATTGATAATATTATGAATAATGCGCTCAAATACTCACCGAATGGCGGTTTAATCACTTGTCGTTTGTTGGATACCAATCATAATGTGATTTTGAGTATTTCAGATCAAGGCTTAGGTATTCCGCGCAAAGATATTAAGCGTGTGTTTGATCGTTTTTATCGGGTTGATAAAGCTCGTTCGCGTCAACAAGGCGGCACGGGCTTAGGTTTGGCCATTTCCAAGGAAGTCATTGAAGCTCAAGGCGGGCATATTTGGGTGAATAGTGCGGAAAATCGCGGTTCAACTTTTTACATTTCGTTACCGTATGATCCTAAAGAAAGTGAGGATTTATGGGATGAAACAGTTGAATAATTGGGTCTTGCGAATCTTATTGATGATTGCCGTGTTAATTAGTTTGATTTTGTCGTGGATGATTTGGACCAACAATGCGAAATATCAACAGGCACTTCCCAATGTCAGTCGGACACATCATGTTAATCAGCGCAGTACTGCGATTAAAAAAGATATGGGGACAATTTTTGCGCCTACCAAAATGGTTTTAACCCAGCATCACAAGCAGTATGTAGCTAGCAATAACCAGTCGAATATGATTAATAGTACGATGAAAGTTTTGCAAAGAGCTCAATTCAAAGATCCACGCAAAATTGTGACGCAGAATAGTCAGCGTTATCAAAGATATCTCCGATTTGATTCTTCCTTACAATTAATTTATCCTTCAACGTTCACTTTTAATTCCTTAATGCGGGTCATGAATCAGACTGATCGCCGTTTGCGCCGAGATATCAATTTTAATCGGATTTTGATTCAACAAAAAGGCAACCATTTGCGGCTATTTTTACTAGATGACCGCACTTTTACTGTCTATTATTTAGATCAGAGTCAATTTGAAGTTACCAAGTTAAGTCAGATGGTCAATCGGAAAAACTTTAAAACACCAGTGTTTTTTCATCAAGAAGCCAAAAATATTTCACTTTATTATGATAAGCCGATACGTTTGGCTAAAGTCAGTTACTTACTTTCAAAGCAAACCAATAATTTTTACGTGACTAATTTGTTGAATTCGCGTCAGGATGCCAATATTTCAACACGTAAAAACGGTAATTTGACGGTCTATCGAAATGGTGATAATCGCAGTTTAGTGGTTGATAATAAAATTAAAGCAGTAACTTACAGTGATTATTCTAAAACAGATATGCCTAAAAATATTCCAGATTTGTTGAATCAGTCGTTTCAGCTGTTATCAAATGTCGGGAATTCCTTGAATAATTTGTATTTGTTTTCTCACAGTCAAAATAATACGCAATTAGTTTTCCGCACGTATGTCAATGGTTTTCCCATTTTTAATCAAAGTAAATTTGGCGCGGTCACGATTAATTATTCAAATGATGCCCAGACGGCTTATTTTTCCAAGAAAAATTTGCAAGTACCGTTACCAACAGAACAAGCACCGGTGCAATTGCCTTCTACGCACACAGTAATTGAGCAATTGACACATGCAGGTTACAGTTCCAAGAATATTCAAAAAGTGTTGATTGGCTATACTTGGGCGGCAGATGATCAAAATAAGGAAATTGTGGATTTGACACCTGAATATTATATTTTGATTAATAATCAATGGAAGACGTTCAATGATTGGTTGAATCGAGGGAGGCAATAATGGATTTTCGCCGAATTGAAATTATTTTCTTATGCGTTTTTATTGCGCTGGATATTTTTTTGTTTACCTCATATCGTCAGACGCGTAATCAAGTGGTGAACACGAATAATGTTGGTTCGACCACTTTGGAAAAGGAAATGAATCAAGATAATATTACAATTAACAGTAAGTTGGATAAGCGTGTGGGCGAAGGTTATTATTTGGCAAGCCAAGATGATCAGCATGTTTTAAGAAATGATCAGGTCAAATTGCGTAATATTACTTGGAGTTATGACGAAATTAAAAAGCAATTGAATTGTTACTTGAATAATCCCTTGGTGCTTACCCCCCAAACAATAGTACCAACTTTGAAGCGTTATATTAAAAAAACGCAAAATGTCACCAAGGGCCAAGAATATGAATATTGTCGACATTTATCATCTGACAATAATGTTGTTTTTGTGCAAAAAGTTAAACTGGGTCGTTTGTACGAAAATACAGGGCGCGTGACTTTCAAAATTATCAATAATCGGTTAGTTAGTTACGAACAAACTTATGTGAACGCGATGAATGTGTTGCGCGAGAAGCAAAATACTATTAGTGAGCAACGGGCGGTCTATAATTTATACACGAATAATGAGATTCCCAATAATTCTCAATTGAAGTGGGCTGATTTGGCATATGCTAAATTGATGAAATTTAAAAATAATACTATTTATATTCCGGTGTGGTATGTAGCATTTGTTCCGAAAGGAATGCGTTCAACCCAAATTCGACAGGTGAACGCTTTTAGCGGTGCGGTAATCAAAGTTGATCAAACAAAAGGAGGCTATGTCAATGACCGCAGTCATGCAGATTAGTGTTTTAGCTAGCAGCAGCCAAGGCAATTCTTTATATATCAAAACACCGAACAAGCGGATATTGGTCGATGCGGGTTTGTCAGGCAAGAAGATTAAAGATTTGTTGGCCAGTATTGGTGAAGATATTCAACAGTTAGATGCGATTTTGGTTACTCATGAGCATAGTGATCATATTCGTGGTGTGGGGATTTTGGCTAGACGTTACGGCTTGGATGTGTATGCAAACGCCAAGACGTGGCAGGCAATGCGTGCTAAAATAGGTCCTGTTGATAGTCATCAGCAACATTTGTTTGAAGCTAATTCCGTTTTAACGTTGGGCGATTTGGATATCGAAAGTTTCAGTGTATCTCATGATGCAATTGATCCGCAATTTTATAATTTTCATTACCAAGACCATTCTTTTGTTGATTTAACGGATACGGGTTATGTATCTGATCGTGTGAAATATATTATTCAAAATGCAGATGGTTTTTTGATGGAGTGTAATCATGATTTGGAAATGTTGCGCCAAGGATATTACCCATGGTCATTAAAGCAGCGCATTATTAGTGATGAGGGGCATTTGTCTAATCTTGATGGTGCCAATGCTTTAATGGATGTCATTGGTAATCAAACAAAGCAAGTTTTTCTGGGCCATTTGAGTCCGGAAAATAATTTGCCCAAATTAGCTCATCAAACGGTCAGTGAGCTGTTACAGCAACATGATTATGGTGTAGACCATGATTTTTGGTTGCATGATACTTACGCGCAACAAGCTACGCAATTAACAATAATTTGAAAAAATATTCATGGTTTTGTTAAATCTCTTCGTTAAAATGAGTTTGAAGAAGATAAAGGGGGAAATTACAGTTGAATAACAATTCAAAATCAGGTTTGTGGAAAGTAGCACTTGTCGCCTTAATTTCAGCTTTTCTGGGTGTCGGTCTGGGATTTTGGGGTTTTAGTCATTTTGATAATCATCAATCGACTTCGACACAATCAGTTACCGATAATTCAGGCAAGGCTGGGACGACCAAAATTAGTAATGTGACGGTGAAGTCCAATAATCAAATGACCAATGCCTTTAAAAAAGTGAAGGGATCTGTGGTTTCTGTCATTAATTATCAACGTGAAGAGCAAGATGATAATAGTTTGGGGGCCCTGTTCGGCAGTTTATACGGCAATGGCAATGGTGGCAGCGATAATTCACAAGATCAGCAAGGTGATGATTCTGATAGTAAAGATCAAAGTAAGTTGCAAGAATCTAGTGAAGGTTCAGGCGTAATCTATGCGAAACAAGATGGGAAAGCTTATATTGCTACCAATAATCACGTAGTTTCTGGGTCTCAAAAATTGGAAGTTATTTTGAGTGATGGTAGCAAAATTACTGCTAAAAAAGTCGGAACGGATTCAATTACAGATTTAGCCGTTTTATCTATTTCAGCTGACAAAGTGAAGTCAATTGCGACCTTTGGCAATTCAGATGCGATTAATCCAGGGGAATCAGTGATTGCGATCGGTTCGCCTTTAGGTAGTCAATACGCAACTTCCGTAACAGAAGGTATTATTTCGGCGAAGAATCGGACAATTGATACAACCGATGAAAAAACGGGTCAAAAAACCGGCCAAGCAACAGTTTTACAAACCGATACCGCGATTAATCCAGGTAATTCTGGTGGTCCATTAGTTAACGCTGCTGGACAAGTGATTGGTATTAACTCAATGAAACTTGCTTCTAGTACGAATGGAACTTCGGTGGAAGGGATGGGTTTTGCCATTCCAAGTAATGAAGTTGTCAAAATTATTAATCAATTAGTTCAAAATGGTAAGATTGAGCGGCCGTCGTTAGGCATTAAAGTGGCTGATTTGGACCAAGTTCCGAATCAACAACAACAGTCAGTCTTAAAATTGCCTGATAATGTTAATTCGGGAGTTCTAGTTTACTCAGTGACAGATAATTCTGTTGCCAAAGCGGCCGGGTTAAAGAAATATGACGTCATTGTGGCTTTAAACGATAAGAAGGTTGACAATATTGCAGATCTGCATACGCAATTGTACAATCATTCTGTCGGTGACACGGTCAAATTGAGTTTCTATCGTGATGGTAAGGAACAGACCGTTAGTTTGAAATTAACCAAGGCTGATTAAAAGTTGGCTTTGAAAAATACTGAGGGATTGCCTCGGTATTTTTTTGTGCAATCAGCGGCTTTGCGGAAAGATTATCCACAGGGATGTGTATTTCTTTGTTAATAACTATTATAGTAGGCCCTGAAAATGAGCATATGTTATCCACAGAAATGTGCATATCTTGTTGACAAGTGGATAACTTTTGTCTAAAGACGGCAAAAAACGGATATTCAAGGATTCAAAATTCAGAAAAGGTTGTGGAAAAGATCAGATGAAAATTAAGATTATTGGCGTTGGGAAAATTAAAAAGAAGTTTTTTACGCAGGGTATTCAAGAATACGCTAAAAGGTTACGGAGTTTTTGTGACTTTGACATTGTGGAAGTCAATGATGAACGAGCTCCCGAAAGTTTGAGTGCGGCTCAGATGCAACAAGTGAAAGACGTTGAAGGTGAGCGCATTTTGAACAAAATTAAGACTGACGAATATGTTTTTGCGTTAGCGATTGATGGTCGAGAATTATCATCACCAGCTTTTGCTGCCCAAATTGCGGATTTAACCACCTATGGACATAGTAAACTAACTTTTGTCATTGGCGGTTCGTTAGGTTTAAGCGAGCAAGTTTTAGCGCGAGCACAAAAACAGTTGTCATTTGGTCGTTTCACCATGCCGCATCAACTCATGCGCTTAGTTTTGACGGAACAAATTTATCGGGCATTTATGATTAATGCAGGCAATCCTTACCATAAATAGTAGTATTTTTACGTTGTTTGTAATAATTGTCGTACTCAACGCAAAATTTGTTGCGCAGTTAAAAATGAGAAAAGCTTATTGGCATAGACCAAAAAAGAGAAGAAGTCGGGTTATTCCTGGTTTCATTGCCCTTAAAGTATCATTTAATGATGAACTCTCTAAGATCTTCTCAGAAAGGGCTGCTAGGATTGTGTGTAATGTTATTGTAATATAACTTGAAATTTATCATTGTTTTGAAACACTATCGTAATATTTGTTTGTTAGTATATCCATTGTTGTACGGGAGGTGCCGTACGAAACTTATTTTCGTTTTATTCAAAGGAGAGTATTGATTCTATGAAATTTAGACAATTAGCCGTAGCAACAGTTTTAAGTATCGTCTCATTCTTCGGTGCTACACAAGCTACTAAAGCTGACAGCGTTTATACAGTTAAACCTGGTGATACTTTATCTGGGATTTCGATGGAACTAAATCATGATTTGAGCCGTATTAATCAGATGGCCGCTGATAATAATATTCAAGATATTAATATGATTTATGTGGGACAACAGTTATTAATTAAAGATAACGGTGAAATTTCACAAGCCACTTCCAGTGATGTCCAAAATGCTACGCCGGTTGCATCTGTTCAACAAGCTGTCAATAATAACGCTACTAGTTACCAACAACCAGCACAGGCTGTAAACAACAATTATGGTGCTGACAGTGCACGTGAATGGATTGCTAACCATGAATCTGGCGGGTCGTATACTGCTCAAAATGGTCGTTATTATGGTAAATATCAATTAGATTCATCCTATTTAAATGGTGATTATTCACCTGCTAATCAGGAACGCGTAGCTAATAATTATGTAGCTTCACGTTATGGTTCTTGGACTGGAGCTCAACAATTTTGGCAAAGTCATGGTTGGTACTAAAAATAAGTAAGTTTAATGTTTTTGAAGCTGGCATTGTTGCCGGCTTTTTTTTGTTTTAAAATAAATATCATTCTTTATAAAGAAAACAAGGAAGATTATTGTTGAAAAGTAAATTAATAACGTTGTGGCTGGTTATCGCCTTCTTTGCTGCTGGGATGGTTGGTCTGTGGTTTCAAAGTTTTCAAGGACAATTGGTGGTGCGAGTCCAACAAGTAACAACCGTTCATCAAGAAGCTGTGAAGAGTTCCAATTTAAATCATGATCAGCGTGTCAAACAGCGTTTGAAAGTTAAGCAGTTGAATGGTCGCCAACGAGGACAGACGCGGATTTTGTTTAATACGTATGTACAATCGCAGGCTAATACAAATCGTTATTATCCAGGCACCAAATTGTTGGTTCATTCTAACAAAAAGATGCATCATTTAAGCATTATCGGTCCTAAACGTGATTCAACATTAATAGTAGCTGTCTTTTTGGTGTTGTTGGTTTTGTGGGTCTTGCTACGGCAATATGGCTTACGGGTTATTTTGAGTGCGATTTTCAATTTGGGTTGTTTTGTGGGCGCCTTACTATTAATGACGAAATGGCAAAATCAACATATTTGGGGTGTCACGACGGGATTAACATTGATTGTGACTGTTTCGACCTTACTATTAGTGTTTGGTTATTCATGGCAAACGTTAATAGCGATACTGGCAACCTTAATTAGTACTTTTGGTGCTGTAGGTTTCAGTGTGTTGGTGTTGAAATTCAGTCATAATCAAGGTATTCATTTTGAAACTTTGGATCATGGGATTCAACCGTTTGAAACGGTGTTTTTGGCAGAAACCTTGCTAGGTGTTTTGGGCGCAGTAATGGATGAAACCAGTGATATCACAGCTTCAATGTATCAGTTGTTACAAGAAAAAAACGAGTTGTCGTCCAAGCAACTATTACATTCCGGTTTAACTGTAGGACAAGAAATTATTGGACCGCTAATTAATGTCTTATTTTATATCTTTTTAGCGGAATTAATTCCACTGTTAGTCCTTTATTTGCGCAACGGCAACACATTAGCTTTTTCGATGTCACGTACCATGACTTTGGGATATACGCAAACCATCATTAGTGCACTGGGCATTGTTGTGGCGGTCCCCATTACTGCTTTTTTGGCAGCACATTTATTGAAAAAGGTGAAGCAATGATTTATTTGACAGGGATCTTATTAGCTTTATTGGTTTTAATCTGTGGTCGTCAAGGTTTACGGATTTTTGGTAGTTTAGGAGCCGGCTTTTTGTGTTTATTAATATTAATTATGCTGATTTCCGATGAATTCAATCCAATAGTCGTGGGCATTCTGTTTGTCATTGGGTTGGCCTTTTTGGCAATTTATCCGAATACGCAAAATCCATTGGTGCAAAAAACGGCGATTGTCGCTACTTTAAGTATGTTACTGGTCGTTTTCGGATTGACTCTTTTGGCGGTGCATTTTTCGTTTAGTCACGGATTCACAACGGAAGATACGGAGGAAATTGAGCAGTTTGTCTTAGAAGTGGGGATATCATTTCCACAAATTCAAGTGGTGGTGATATTGATCAGTTCGTTAGGAGCAATTGCAGAAGCCAGCATTGCCGTCAGTTCTGGGGTTTGGGAAATTGTGGAACAGCAACCGCAGATAGCTGCAAAGCAATTGTGGCATGCCGGTTTAGAAATTGGCCGCAAAAATATCGCGACGGCTTTGAATACCTTGCTCTCTAGTTTTTTTGGTAGTTATTTGACGCTGGGCTTATGGTTTATCCAGCTACACTATTCGTTAGCCAAAATTTTTAATAATGCTTTGTTGGTCAATGCGGCTTTAGAATTAATGGTTTCCTTTGGTGGGGTGCTGGGAGCGGTCTATCTATCAATTTATTATATTGGGCACCAACGCCGTAAAGTTAAAGTCTGAATGATTGCAATATAAAAAAGTCGCAACCTTTATTGAACGAGGCTGCGACTTTTTTACTTGATCATTTATTCTTCAGGAACATCAGCAATAACAGAATCTTTCATATCAATCAGGCGTGTAGACCAACGTCTCATGTCATATTTTGTAAAAATTTCAATTGCTTTATTCATCTGATTTAGACCTTCTTTGAGTTGACCATGAAAATAACTGACGGCGCCATTAATAAAATCACGTAATACACGTTCAGTTAATTGGTTAGGAGATAAATCAATTTGATTTAACGAAGTATCCAAGACATCTAATTTGATCAACAATCTTTTAACAATCGCCAAAAAACATAATACAATATGAATTTGAACGACGACACTCATTTCACCAGGAAAATAGATATAATTATTAATATCTTTCATTAAGGATTTCAAGAAATGATCAATAGATGTATTACTAAAAGCAAAGATACAATTCAAGAATAAAGTAATGTCGTACTGTGACCAATATTCAAGATTATCAAAATATTTAACTAGCGGTTCGGCTTTTTCGGGATGTGTTTCATTTAAAATTAAATCGGAGGACAATTCTGCCTGGATAGCCAAATGTTGATATTTAGAATTGCTATCCTTACCATACTTACTCTTAATTTCTTCAGATAATTCATGCAATTCAGAGGCCTTCTTAAAAGTTAATAAATCAGAAATTTTATCTTGATATAAGAAAAAATCGGAACGTTGAAAATCATTGTCAATATATTGGAATTCATCTAAAGTGACATGTAAACGGTCCAATAATTGAAAAAAGACATCAACCGCTAGTTGGGTTTGTCCATTAATAAAGCGATAATATTCAGAACGTGAAACAATACCATCAATTAATTCTGTGACCTTAATGTTCTTCATTTTTTGAATCTTCGCAATAGTTTGCCCGATATGTTGCATGTTAAACTTCCTTACGTATTGTTGATTCAATAAAGGTTGTAAAAACCTTCAGCAATTTGACAGTAGAGCGGGTAAGTGATTAAAACAAATGGTTAAACCTATTGTACATCTAAATAGCCATAATCATTTATTATAATCACAATAATAAATAAGCCTACCAATAATAATACCAAATAAATTAACAGGTTGCTATATATACTTTATGAATCACCATTTTAACGAAAGTTTTTTAATTAAAATTAGTCTTACCGTGACGTGCTTTTAACGCCCATAAGATAGAAATGGTGTCAATTACTTCTTGAAGTAAAGCGCCAATAATGGTGGGAATCAATCCCAAGGCCGCCACCAACATTAAGGCAATACAAATAAAAATACCAATCAAGACTGATTGTTTGGCAATCGTCATCGTTTCGCGGGAAATCACGAGTCCACGAATTAACCGACTCAAATCGTCTTTGATAATGACAACATCGGCAGCTTCACTAGCGGCGGTCGATCCGTTGGCGCCCATGGCAATACCTACATCTGCAACAGCTAGGGAAGGCGCATCATTAACGCCATCACCGACCATCGCGTTCGGTCGTTGATTTTGGGGGGCATTTTGCAGAATCTTAATCTTGTCTTCAGGTAACAAATTAGCATCGACTTCGGGAATTTGGACTTCTTGAGCAACACTCAGTGCGGTTGCTTTGTTATCTCCGGTCAACATCCGTAAATGTTTAATACCTAATTTGGATAATTGGGTAATTGTTTGTTTAGCTTCCGGACGAATCTGATCTGTAAAGGTGATTTTGCCTGCATATTGCCGATCAATACTGATATAAATCGTTGGTTGATCGCTATTTTGGGGCGGTAAATCTGGTGCGACAAAACTGAATTTACCAGCTTTGACTAATTTTTGATTTAAGTAACCTTGAACTCCTTGCGCGGTGACTTCTTTTAACTGTGTGACTTGTTGTAATTGTTGATGATAAGAATGCAAAAGAGAAGTGGCCAAGATATGATTAGATTGCTGTTCCACACTGGCAGCGGTTTGAATCAATTGATCTTGAGTCCAGCCAGATTCTGGTAAAACTTGATCTAACGACAATTGTCCACGGGTGATTGTGCCGGTTTTATCAAAGAAAATTTCCTTCAATAAGGCCATTTTTTCAATGGAAGTTCCGCTTTTGACAATAATCCCATTTCGGCTGGTCCGACTCATCCCGGAAACCAAGGCAATTGGCGCAGCTAAAATTAAGGGACATGGTGAAGCCACGACCAGAACTTGGGCGAAACGATTAGGATCGCCAGTGATGATCCACGCAATTCCCGAAATAATTAAAGCGATAATGGTGAATGGTACTGCGTAACGATCAGCCAAGCGGACAAAATGCGCAGGTTGTTGTTGAGATTCTTCAACTAATCGGATAATTTTTTGATATTGAGAATCGACCGCCAATTTGGTGGCACGATATTCCACGGCCGTATTGCCATTAATGGAACCAGACATTAAAGAATCACCAACATTTTTTTCAACGGGTTTGGATTCACCAGTTAAAGACGATTCGTCAAAATCTCCATTACCGCTGGTCACAACGCCGTCAACGGGCACCTGTTCACCCGGTTTGATCAATAATTGATCGTTGACTTGGACGTCATCTAAGGCCAAATCCTGAATTTGACCATCGTGCATAATATGTGCTTGTTCAGGCGCATTTTCCAATAAAGCCTTCAGTTCGCTACCGGCACGATTCGCAGCGTAATCCTCTAGAGTATCGCCACCGACCAGCATTAATAAAATAATCAAACTAGCCCAATATTGACCGACAGCCAGGGTAGAAACAATTGCCAAAATGGCCAACAGATCAACGCCATATTTGCCAGAACGCAGGGTTTTGATCATCTCTAAGGTCATGGAAACGGCTAGTAAAATGCCCACAATCGTAATGAGAATTTGTGCCCAAGCATTCAAATGAAACACAAATTGCAGTGCAAAGGCAACTAAAGCAATTAAAAAAATGATCAATAACTTTTTATAGTGCAAGTTTATTCCTTCTTCCTAGTTTAGAATCATTATAATCTAAGCAAAAAAATAGTCAAACCGAGGTGGCTTGACTATTAGGGAAGATTTATCTTAAATCTTGATCTAATTTTTGGAGGGCAGCTTGCAGTAATTGAGCAGCTGACTTTCGTTGAACATTCTGTAAGACCAAAACATTTTTGATAGCTGCAGGATCATGATCAATCTGCACTTTACCACGTAAATCGTCCCAACTATTATCCACGCGCAGAGCAAATTTTTGGCCGGTGAAAATGGTGGGGTCTAATAGATAGGTCACCGTGGTTAAATCATGGATCGGAGCAATTGTAAAACCATGTTGTTCCTGCTCAGCTTTGGCATAAGGAATGAGAATTTCGTAAGCCAATTGACTAGCAGGTCCCTGGTTATTTAAGGTGGCGATTTCATCATCGGTCAAACCAGTTTGATTGGTGACATCCAAACCGCAAAGAACAATTGGAATTTGGGAATGGAGCACAATATCGGCGGCGTCAGGATCCACATAAAAATTGAACTCGGCCTCGGCGGTTACGTTTCCGCCGCTCAAGCTTCCACCCATAATCACAATTTGCTTAATTTTGGCACGATCTTGCGGAAAAACTTTCAACAATAACGCGATATTTGTTAAAGGTGCGGTAGCCACAATTGTAGTTGGTTGTTCATTTTGAGCAATGATTTGATGTAAAAAGGTAATCCCGTTGTCACTAGTAATCGGATAATTATCGGCTTCGGTAGGAAAAGTTGGTCCGGCAAGACCATTTTCGCCATGAAATTCAGATGCATTTTTAAGATTTTTGATGATTGGTGTGGCTTGTCCTGAAGCAATGGGCGTTGTTTGCTTGAGAAACCACAACATATGTTGCAAATTGCGCGTAACATTGCTCAAAACTTGATTACCGCCCACCGTCGTGAGTCCTAAAACATTAAACTGTTCAGGATGTGCAAATATTTCTAAAATAGCGATTGAATCATCACTACCGGGATCACAATCGAACACGATATTTTCAAGCATTATTCATCCTCCAAGGTTTCAGGTTGTTTTAATTTGAGTGGAATTTTCTCAAGTGCTTTAATAAATGATCGGCGTTGCAGTGAACTTAAGTTATCTAAAATTTCACGATTACTCCGTTCCAAGAAAGCACTAATTTGTGGTTGTAATGCCTCCGCTTTTGGCAAAACGGATACAATTTTTAAACGGGAATCCGACGGGGAAACATTACGTACAATCAATTGGTTTTCTTCCATTTTCTGTAAAACACTTGTAGCTGTTGAACGACGAATATTGAATTCGCGCTCAATATCACGTTGATAAACAAATTGATTTTGTGGTAAATGATTCAAGTAATCAATAATTTGAATTTGAATCCCCGTTAAACCAAATTGCTTCGCAAAATGGTTAATTTGACGGGATAATTGGTTTGAAACAATTTTGATTAAGTGCATGATGTTTTCAGTCAAACACGCAACACCTCCTAATAATAATTTAGCATATTAATGTAGGAAATTCATCAATCAATGAATTTATGAAACATTGATTGATTGCCAACAAATTTTTTAGAGTATAATTAATTAAGAAGGATATGTACGGGAGGTCAGTCATGCGTGCTTGCCAAAAATGGTTTCAGTTGTTGGTTGTGAGTTGTGGCTTATTTGTGGTGGGCGGATTCATGGCGCAGCAAGTGACGGCAGCCGTGGATACTGCCTCGTATCAAGCAGCTCTAACACAAGAATTGAATCGCTTACGTTCCCAAAATCAATTGGCTACTTTACAAATGAATTCGCAGTTAAATACTTTTTCGCAAGAGCGGGTCGAACAGTTGATGCAAGAACATAGTTTGAGTCATGATGGACATTGGGGCGAGATTTATCCGGATATGTATTCAGGTGAGAATTTGGTTCGGATTTTGGATACGGGCAATTTGTGGCAAAATGTGGTGAACGCGACGGCTTTTTTATACGATGATTACGGTAATCCGGATTTTGGACACCGTAAAAATATGTTGAATCCGTTGTATACAGATGTAGGTTTGGGCATTGCCAAAAGTACAAGTGGGACACTGTATATTGTGCAAACTTTTTGGACACCAAATTCCCAAAGGTGGACAGCTGCTCAACAGCAAACAGCGCAAGATTATTATCAATATACGAAAAAACAGGGATTAGATGAGCTGCGCTATCCTAGTCACTATGATCTGGCGGGTCAAGAGGATTGGTTCAGTTATCCACAATGGGAAAATAATCCGCAAGTTTATGATTTAGATGGTGTTGTACAGGTTCAACAAAATACAGTTTTGTATGATGCGGCTGGTCAGCCGATTTTAAGCCGCGTGTTACCGGCGCAAAGTGCGTGGTATACGAATCGTTTTTTGATGGTCAATAATCAACCGTTTTATCAGATTGGTCAGAATCAATTGGTTAGAGCTGACGCGGTTCGGCGGGTGAATAATAACGGTCAGTAAAGATTTGCAATTATGACTTGAATCTGGAACGTTTTTTCCGTAAAATGAAATAGTTAGATTAAATTGATTTTCAAACAGGGAGGAGGATTACGATGGCTAATACACATAAAGGTGTGACCGGACGTCGCCGCCCAGTCTCCAAATTAAATTCTTCAAAACGTCGTCAACAGCATGAAGCAGTTCTAGCTTTCTTGCGTAACGGTTTGGATGAAATGAAAAAAGAAAGTAAACTCGCTACAAAATAATTGATTAAATAAATAGACTCCCATTGTTAAGCTCATGGGAGTCTTTTTTAGTTATGAGATTAGATAAAAGCATGATATAAAAGTTAAACTTGTCATCTGTCATATTAAACATGGTTACTATTTTTCCCATAGATAACCACTTACCATATTATATACTTTTATTAAAGTAAAATAGATTGAGTATTTTTGAAATTTTATTATATTTAGGAGAATGTACGTATGAGTCATAAAAAATTGGCAAATAGACTTTTATTATTACTGGTTATGGAAGTTTTATTTGAATTTTGTATGGTGAATTTTTCGAGATACATTCATGAAAATAATAGCGTACTGTTTTTATTTTTAGATAAGTCTTTATTCTTTTGCTTACTGATTCTGTTGAATAATTGGTTGACAAAACGAAAAATGCCTATTTCTCTGAAACTCAACAAGGATCAACGAAAAAGCATTTTAGTTGTTGCTGGAATTTTAATTATTATGGGTTTGATGAATATCAAGAATTTTTGGAATGCTATTGCTATCGGTTTGATGGCTGGTATAACTGAAGAGTATCTTTTTCGAGGAGTTGTGCTGTTGACCCTATTTGAATTATTTGATCATTTCAAAAAGCAGAACGGACGTATTTTATTGCCGATGATCATTTCCAGTATCTTGTTTGGTTCGGAGCATTTTCTGAATCTATACTCGCAAAGTTTTTCGGCAACAATAATCCAAGTTTTGCAGACGACGGCCATGGGCTTTGTGTTTGCTAGTATTTTTGTTAGAACCAATAATTTACTATTTCCTATGTTATGTCATTTTGGCTTAGACTATTTGGTTACTATTGTTTGGGGGATGCAAAATGGTAATAATGCTTCGTTTGGCAGTGCCATTGTTGTGTCAATCTTTTACTTAATCGTTGGTTATGTCATTTTGATGCCAGTATTGACTAATAATAATAGTTTCTAAAAGATTTAAATGAGAATCTTAACCAACGCCAAACTTCGAGTTATTGGTAATTGTCTACTCATTACCTATTTTTGAAGTATAATTACTTCAGGAATAAAAACACATTATGGTTGGTAGTCCATAAACATAAAAGTTATGTCAGTAACCTGCCCCCTCGGGTTGTCCATTTCCTTATTTTTAAGGAGGGGAACGTAATGAAACTAACCGTTTATTTTATTGGTGCGGACTGATAGAATATGAAGGTTTAAAGGGCGATTATCGAGTCGTTAAGTATGTTTTTGGTCCAGAGCCTAAAGACAAAGAGGTCGAAGTGTTTGTGAATTGCAAACTTCAAGCCTTGATTAAGAAAAACGATTTAAAGATAGCCAGCGATAATGCTTTTTTGGTCCAAGCAAAACCTGAAAAAAGGTTAAACCCGAAAAAAATGCAACGTAAGATTAATAAAGAAAAAAGAAAACCGGTACTCTCAACAAAAGTACAGGTAACGATGCAGGAAAATAGGGAAAAGGCGAAATTAGCACGAAAAAAAAGGACTAAGGAAAATAAAGAGCTGCAAAAAGAGAAAAAGTTTCAATTAAAACAAGAGAAGAGGAAAGAAAAAAAGAAGGGACACTGACATGGATAGTGTTGATTGGTGAACTTGAAGTTGCCAAAATTAAAAGAGCAAACTGATTATCAGTTTGCTCTTTTAATTGTAATTATTTTACCCTAATTGAACAGGATTGTCGGGTTGTTGACCTTGAATCATTTTTAAATTATCATTGTGCGAAATTTGCACCATATTTTTCACAGCCGTTTCGGTATAAAAGGCAGTGTGAGGTGTTAAAATTACATTTTTTCGATTCATTAAATCTTCTAATTGCTTGTCAGGAAAAGCTTGATCGTGCCAATCTTCATTGAACACACCGACTTCGTTTTCATAAACGTCCAAACCTGCACCAGCAACTTTACCTGCATCTAAGCCAGCAATGAGAGCTTTGGTATCGATCAAATCGCCGCGGGCCACGTTAATGATGATGACGTGGTCTTTCATTTGGGCAAGACTTTGTGCGTTAATCATATGAATATTTTCTGGTGTGGAGGGCACATGAATCGTGATGATATCAGCTTGCTTGTACAAATCATCGAGCTGGTCAACATACAGGCCTTCTTTGGCTAATTCCGCGTTTTGATAAGGATCGTAGGCGACAACTTTGGCACCGAATCCTTTTAAAATTTGGATTAAAACTTGACCGATATGGCCTGTGCCAATGACGCCGACGGTCTGCATTCGCAATTCGCGACCAATTTCGGGTGCCCAGCGCAAATCATGGTTGTTAATTTTTTCAGTATATTCAGGTTCGCGTCGCAATAAGCGACCCATTAACCAAACGGCATGTTCGGCAATCGCGTTGGGTGAATAAACTCGCACATTGGTAATTTGAAATCCAAGTTCTTTGGCGGCGGTCATGTCAATATTATCCGTGCCGACGTTCCGCAAAGACATTTTGTTGATGCCGTTGTCATGTAAAGCTTGCAGAACTTCACGTGTATAAGGTGCTTGTTGAAAAGTAACGACGCCATCAGCACCCTTGGCTTTAGTAGCACTTTGTGGGGTTAGGAGTTCACTTTCCACTTGGACTTGAACTTCTGGATGTTGTGCTTGCCACTCTTTTAAAGCAGGTTGCTCGTCTTGGCGAATACCGTAGCTTACAATTTTCATGATAATTCCTCCTTTATAAATTCTTATCCATATTAAAAGTTAATTTAGATAAATTGATACTTTCTGTCATCAATTCTGCCATATAATCTAGACTTTGTTGCCGATTTTGTTGCACTAATGCTTGATTTTGCGCTGTTAAAAATTTTGTCAGTTCTGTGCCCTTGAATTCTTTTGCTTGTTGATCCGTTTGAGCGACGTGGGCTCGGAATTGTTGGCGACATTTTGTGAGAAAATCAATATTACTTTGAACAAAGTTGCTGTAATGACTTTCCACCAAAGTGCTGAGGCCGTTATACAGCCAATAAGCATCTTTGAGGTTGAACGTTTTGGCAGTGTCATTAAATGAAGAATCCGTTTCGTTCATATTGGTGTAGAACGGTAAATATGGCGCAAAAGTTGGATATCCCAAGCATAACCACATAATTCCAGCCAAGTCAGTAGGCACGTCGTTGCGAATTTGAAGAATGTGGGAATTCTGCGTCCGATTTAAGCCGATTGGCCGGTAACGATATTTGTCGTCGTTTTCACCACTCTGCAACGGATCATAAGGCGTTTCATTATAATGGGATCCCAAAACGTATTCTAAATCGTCAACCGAGATTTTGTGTGAGGTGCGGCAGATAAATGGTAGTTCACCATCTTCGGGCTCTTGAACAATTTCGGGATTGAAATATTTTTGACCAAACCAGACCCGTGGATTATTGTAATGACGATCTTTTTGGTTATCGGTTCCAAAAATATGTCGAAAGTTCCAGCCTGTTTGATCCGGATTTAAATGATTTTCACTCACAAACTCTTGGATTCCCTCAGACCACATAAATTCAATTGCATTGGTAAAATCAACTTGTTGAATGGAAACGCGGTTAGCCGCAATTGCGTAAGCATCATCGGGAATTCGTTGGGCAACCCAATGATGGCCGGTGACAATTTCCATGTACCAAACATCGTTGCAATCACTAAATAAAACAGAATTGCCGGCAGGTGAGCCATATTTAGCGATTAAGTCGCCAGTCCGTAAGACTGCATCTTTTGCAGAAGTGACATATGGCAAAACCATGCGCACGATACAATCTTCATCTAAACCGTCAACAACCAAGGGATCATTGGCCAATGCACGTTCATTACCATAAGTACTTTCAGTGGCGGACATCGCAACATTTTGTGTGTTAATACCACTTTCGTCGTAATAACCTTCCTCTTGATAATTGACATTGGGCACGCCAGGCCAACCAAAACTTTTGGTAGGCACTGTGGCACTAAAGCCGTTCAGCCAAGATTTGACCGTTGTATCAGAAGCATTGTCTTGTGGTTGGTGATATTCAAATTTGTGTGGTGCGACCGCATGGAAAGTATCGTCATTGCGGGCAATCATGGTGGATCCATCAATAGAAGCATTTTTACCAACTAAGATGGTTGTACAAGCTGATAATTTTTGATTGTGCATTAATTAAGGACTCCTTTGCCAAACTTTTATGTAATTAAGTTTAACACAAGGTTAAGCAATAAAGCGTTTTTTATGAAGGTTCTATAATGTCAGAAAGTTATTGATTGAAAGCGTTTGAATAAGGTATGATATTTGCGAAAGGGAGAGTTGAAAAATGTTATTAGGAAGTATTGAAGCTGGTGGCACAAAGTTCGTTTGTGCAGTTGGCAATGAAGACTATCGGGTCTTAGATCAGATCCAATTTCCTACCACGGATCCAGAAACGACAATTCAACAGGCAATTACATATTTTCAAAAATTTCCTGAATTGACCGCGTTGTCGGTAGCTTCGTTTGGTCCAATTGAATTGCAAAAAAATAATCAATATTATGGCTATATTACCGATACGCCCAAGGCCAACTGGAGTCACGTGGATTTGATTGGTCCGCTGAAACAAGCATTGCAATTGCCGATTTATTTTACGACAGATGTGAATGGTTCGGCTTATGGCGAGTATGTCACGTCGCAACTATTCAATGAAAAAATCAATTCTTTGGTCTATTACACAGTCGGCACCGGCGTTGGTGGTGGCGCGGTGATTAATGGTCAAATCTTGCAAGGGATCGGTCATCCGGAAATGGGTCACACTTTTGTCAAACGCCATCCTGCGGATTTGGATTTTGCGGGTATCTGTCCATTTCATAATGATTGTTTGGAAGGGTTGGTGTCTGGACCAACGTTTGAAGCGCGCTTAGGTGTTAAAGGTCAAGATGTTTCGCACGATCATCAAGTTTGGGATATTATGGCTTATTATTTAGCACAAGCGGCGATTCAACAAACAATGATTTTGCGTCCAGATAATATTGTTTTTGGTGGCGGTGTGATTAGTGAAGACTTTTTGACAAAAGTTCGTGCCCAATTTAATCAACTGTTAGGTGGCTATGTGCAAGTTCCGGCGTTAGATCAATATCTCACCATGCCGCGGGTGAAAAATAATGGTTCAGCCACTTTAGGCAACTTTGCTTTGGCTTATCGCGTTCAAAGTGAATAAAAAAGTTTTGTCATCTATTGAAAAGTAGACGGCAAAACTTTTTTTATTGCCAATAATGCCAATACAGCACACCGTGGGCATTATTATGACTAACGGGTAAGAAGTCGATAGCAGAAATTTGCGATTGAATGCTTTGTTTCAAAGCAGTTTGAAATGCTTGATTATTGAGTAATACTGAACCAGATAAAACGATTTTGGTAGGCAAAGTCATTTGATGGTGGTGTAATAAATTCAAGGCTTGTTGACTTAATTTTTTGGCACACAATTCAATAATATATTGGGCTTCTGGATTGTTTTGTTGTGCTAGATTAGCCACTGTCATTGCCAATTGGGCATTTTGAGTACGATCTTGATTATAAAAAGTGTGCACAGCGTCTTGAATATCAGTAGCTTGCAATTTGGTTAGTAACGGTTGTGTTAAGGAGCTCAAGGTGTCATTATCGTAAGCTTTCAGCACTTGTTGCAGAGCTGTTTTGGCAATATCGAATGCGCTGCCTTCATCACCTAGAATATAACCCCAACCGCCATTGCGGAAAAAATGTCCTTGCTGCCGCGCATAAATTACGGAACCCGTACCTGCAATAATCAACATACCATCTTGTCCTTGAAGACCATTCAGCAAAGCAAGTTTGGCATCACTGACCAATTGAATAGGCAAATGATATTGGGCTACGAGCTGTTTTTGCAGTTTGGTTGCTTGACCACTGGCTTCTAAGCCGGCCAGACCGATTAGAATTTGCTCTGGTGCTGCTGGACAAGTGGATAAAAGCTCGTCTAGTACATGTTCAAGATTGGCGACGGCGGTGTCATAATTTAAGGTCAGATTGCCGGGTTCGCCGGGCACTTCTGTTAAAAGTTTTTCCGGTTGGGTTTGCCACAATTGTCCCATAATGTGGGTTCCGCCACAGTCGATGCCGATTAAGTAACTCAAAATTTTGCCTCCTGATAATTTTTGATTGACAACAGGTGTGATGATGGTTAAATTATAGCTTAAAGAAATTTAATTTCAACTTTTTATATTTTTTATGTAATTTAATTTCAAAAAAATCAGAAAAGGTAGATGAACTGGGATGCAATCAACTGAACAACAAAATCCCCATTCTACACATATTGACGAATTATCCACGCAAGAAATTTTGACGCTGATTAATCAAGAAGATCAAACTGTCCCCCAAATCATTGGACAAAAAGCTGTTTTAATGCAAATTACTAACGTGGTCACTGCAATTCGGGCTAGCTTGCGCCAAGGCGGGCATATCTTTTATGGTGGCGCGGGAACTAGTGGGCGCTTGGCAGTGCTCGATGCTGCTGAGACGGTGCCGACTTATGGTGTAGCCCCTACTATGTTTCAAGCGTTGATTGCGGGGGGAGAGCAAGCAATGTTGCAGGCTGTTGAAGGCGCTGAAGATAGTGTTGAATTAGGCAAACAAGATTTAGTGGCGCGCAACTTTGGTTCGCATGATTTTTATTTGGGGATTGCTGCATCTGGGCGGACGCCTTATGTAATTGGTGGTTTGGATTATGCCCGTTCAGTCGGTGCTCAGACCGGCTCACTGGCTTGTAATCCGGAAGCAGAGCTAAGCCAACACGCCGATTTTCCGATTGAGGTGGTCACCGGACCAGAAGTGGTGACCGGTTCGACGCGTATGAAGGCGGGAACGGCGCAAAAATTAGTTTTGAATATGATTTCGACAACGGCCTTGATTGAAGCAGGCAAGGTTTATGGTAATTTGATGGTAGATGTCCAGCCCACTAATGCCAAATTAATTGATCGTGCAAAACGTATTATTCAACGGGCTACCGATTGTGACGCTGCCACCGCTCAAACAACTTTTGACGCTGCTCATCAACGTCCGAAAACCGCAATTGTCATGATTTTGACCCAAACCAATGAAAGACAAGCAGATCAATTATTGCAACAAAGTGATGATCGGATTGCCCAAGCTGTCCAGCTAGCTTGGCAGAAAGCGTCCACGAAATGAGTGTTCAGGGAAATATTGCCAATTTATTTGCATCATTGTCCAAAACTGATCGAATTTTAGCGAAATATGTCAGCGCGCATCCTCAGACAGTTTTAACAATGACAGGCCAAAAATTAGCGGCAGCAACAAAAACGAGTCCGGCAGCAGTCAGTCGTTTCGTGCGAAGCTTGGGTTATGCGGATTATAATAGTTTGAAATTACAATTGTCGGCGGATTTGACAAAGCAGCAAGTTGCGTCGGCCATCCATCAAGAATTAACCGCGCATGAAAGTGTGGCCTCTATCAAAAACAAATTGGTAGACAATGCGCAACGTTCTTTACAGGAAACTAGCGATAACCTAACTGATGCCACAATTCAACAAGTGGTCGAATTGTTAGGGCACGGTCAACAATTTTTAACTTTTGGTGTTGGTGCTTCTAATCTGGTGGCTCAAGATCTGGCGCAGAAATGGTCACGATTAGGAATTGGCGTGGTTAGTAGTGCTGATTTGAATCAATTATTACCGTTGGTGGTGAACACAGCCACGCAGCAAGTGGTGTTGTGGATTATTTCTAATACGGGGGAGTCACCGGAAGCTTTAACTTTAGCCAAATACGCGCGGCAAAATGGAGTTAAATTAATCACTACGACTGCATTAGGCAAAAACCATTTGCAGCAGTTGGCCGATGTGAGTTTGCAAACATCGCAATCGCGAGAAGGCAAGATTCGTGTGGCCGCGACGCATTCGTTGCAAGCACAATTAATGTTGGTGGATATTATTTATTATGCTTATATGAGTGAGAATTACGAGCAGTGTCAAACGAGTATTGAACGTTCACGAGCGATATTAGATCAGTATAAAAACAAGCAATTAAAGTGAGGTTTTAAAGTGTTAGATTTATATATTGTACGTCATGGTCAAACTGATACTAATAAAACTGGCAAAATGAATGGTGCAGGAACGGATTTACCCTTGAATGACCAGGGAATTCAGCAAGTTAAAACGTTAAAAGCCAGTTTAGACATGAATCAAATTGATGCTTTATATACCAGTCCTCTACAGCGAGCGGTTCAAACCGCGCAGATTTTGAGTCAAGAACAATTGCCATTGCAGATTGATGAACGGTTGCGTGAGATTGATTACGGTGATTGGGACGGACAGGATGAGCATTGGTTGCAAACGCATTATCCGCAAGTTTTTGATGCATGGGGTTATTCAACCGAAGAGTATACCAAATATAGCACTGGTGAAAGTTACGCGCACTTAGGTCAGCGTTTATTGGCGTTTGAGCAAGATTTAATCAAGAATAATCCTCATCAAAAAGTGTTGCTGGTGTGTCATGGGACCGTGGGGCGCGTGTTAGTCCAGCGCTTGTTAGGCATCGACCATGTTAGTCAACTGGTGGAAATTGCTAATGCGGCTATGGTGCATTTAGTGGTTCATGAAGATAGCGGGCAAGTTGATTTGCGTTATTATAATCGAAAAGCGCCCAGTAATTTAATGGAATGAAAGGACAGATGATAGATGGTGCAACGTTGCGCATGGGTTCATGACGATTCATTGGAACAACAATATCACGATACGAAGTGGTGTCGGCCCAAACATGACGATCAGCAATTATTTATGTGGCTTATCTTGGAAATCATGCAGGCAGGCTTGAGTTGGGTAACGATTTTGCATAAACAAATGGCGATGCAGACAGCTTTTGATCAATTCGATTATCGTTTAATCGCACATTATGATGAAAATAAAATTGCTGAATTGATGCAAAACGCGCAGATTATTCGTAATCGTCGCAAGTTGACAGCAATGGTCAATAATGCACAAGTTTTTTTGCGTGTCCAGCAACAATTTGGCAGTTTTGATCATTATTTGTGGGGATTAGTGGACAATCAGGTGCAACAAAATAGTTGGTCAACGACGACACAAGTTCCAGCCAAGTCGCCCCTGTCAGAGCGTATTGCGATTCAATTTAAGCAATTAGGTTTTCAATTTGTGGGTCCCACGATTATTTATTCGTATTTGCAAGCAGTTGGCGTGATTAATGATCATCAGCAAAATTGCGCTTTTCGATAGGTCAGTTGATTGTAAAGCAGTATTTAAAAACGCTTAACTTTGCATTTAAACAGTAGTTGATATCGACGATAAAGGTGTCTTGAAAAGTAAATATCTGAGAATATTAACAATTCAAGGCTCTTTGACGGGCTTGACCAGGAGATATTCCATAAAATTGCCGGTATTTTTTGTAAAAAAAATTTTTATTGTTGATTCCCACTTGCGTAATAATTTTATCTATTGGTAGAAGACTAGACTTCAAGAGATTATTCGCCTGGATTAATCGTTGTTGAGTTTTTAAATCGGAAAAATTACTGTTGGTCACCTTATGAATCAAGCTGCCTAAATATTCTTTGTTATAACCTAATTGTGTTGCTAAATCAGCCAATGTGATTGTCTGATAATTTTTTTCGATTTGCTTGAGACAAGTAAAAACTAATTCCTGTTGATTATTATGAATAGCTTGGGTGGGCAATGGATAATGTCTGATAATTTTGGCGAATAAAATATTTAAATAAGATTCCATGATGGTGTTGGAAAAATTTTCTTTCTGATAATATTCATTAATGATGGCATTCATTGTGACTTCAATATCAGAATTTTTGGGAAAAATAATGTATTTTTCTAAATTGATTTTACCTAAAGAAATGTTAGATAAAAAATTATATGTCAGACTATTTTTAGTATAAATATCGTTCAATAAATCAAAAGTGATATTTTGATTTCTAAATAGCAAGTTAATTAATAAATCATGTTCACCCAAAGTTTCAATAGAATGATTGCAGCCAATATCCATTAAAAGCAAATCACCGGTATGTAAGGTGACCTCTTGCTCATCAACTTTTTGGTGACAACTACCGTCAAACATATAATTCAATTCCAAAAATTTGTGAGAATGCTTGGGATAAGGTGCAAAGCGGTTGTGCTTACTGAGATAAATAGAATTGTGTTGGAAAAAATAATCGTTACATAACGTTACATCGTCCCAGTGATCTTGATCGGCATTGCCGACAACACTGTGGGGGAGATCATTAATAAAATGATGATCAATAAGCTGAAGCCTCTCAATTGATGTTAATTTCTGTAATTGTTTAAAAATTTGAGATTTCATTTAGCTATCCATTTTCTTTTTACAAAAATAAAGCGGTTTCATTTGCTAATACACAAACAGGTCTTTTAAGAGGAATGAAAGACAAGATTTGTTACGATTATCACACTTGTAGATTTGAAATGCAAGCGTTTAATTAAATTAATCTGCAAATAATTGTGGCGGATCAATAAACTAATTTACGGAGAATTAGTCTTATAAACTTTTTAAATGACAGCGATTGGCAATTTACATAATGTAACCGAATTCAAATGAATTGTTAAATGATACCGAAAAACTATTTTTGTGTCATTGTTATTGTTTTAGTTGGCTTTTTATAATGGGAAGCGTATTCAATTGGCTGATTGAAATAATTTAGTTAAAGGACTGAAAAATATGAAACAAAATAAACGTTTTGCAACTTGGGCGGTTTCGTTAACTAATTTTTTAGATTCTGGTTCAATTGTGGCTGGTGCTTCGGGCTTGACGTTATGGCAAAAAGAATTTGGTCTGAGCAGTTTTGCAGTTGGCCTGCTGGGAGCTTTGAGTGCGAATGCTTTTGGTTCAGCTTTGGGAGCGATTATTGGCGGACATTTATCAGATAAATATGGTCGAAAGTTGATTTACACTTATGACATGCTATTTTATATTGTTGGTGCGTTAACGATTGTTTTTTCACTAAATTTCTTTATGCTGCTAATTGGCTTTTTAATTACAGGTATGGCAGTTGGAGCCGGTGTTCCGGCATCGTGGACGTATATTGGCGAAACTTCCAGTGGCACTAATCGGGCTCATGATATCGGTATTTCGCAATTTTCTTGGTCAATGGGTCCGGTAATTATTTTTGGGACAGCTTCACTTTTGGCACCTTTGCATCTATTAGGCAATCGTTTACTTTTTGTCTTTTTGGCAATTGTTGCGTTAATTGCTTGGTTATTACAAAAAGATTTGCCTGAGTCCACAGATTGGCTGCAAGAAAAGAAGCAAGAACAATTGACAGGCAGGAAACCGCATCCTTACAGGGAATTATTTTCTAACAAAATTTCAGTTAAAAGTGTACTCTTTTTGTGTGGTGTGTATGTATTTTGGAATTTAGTTTCAGGAGCGATGGGCTTTTTCATGCCATATGTTTATGAAACGGTGGGCGGTTTAAACAATTTACAAGCTAATTTGTTACAAGTTTTGCTTTGGGGTTGTACGGCTTTGGCGGGTTACTTTGGTTTTGCGTTATTGGGTGATCGAATTAATCAACGTAAATTTTTCTTTGTAGGTGCTTTGCTGGGAGTCGTGGCCTGGATTATATTAACTTTCATGGGCTTTGGTTGGGCAGCTCTATTAGCTTTTGTTATTATTTGGGGCTTTTCTGCTGGAATTGGCGCCCAAGCTTGGTATGCTTTGTGGGCAGTAGAATTATTTCCCACAAAATATCGTGCTGGATCACAAGGAATTATGTTTTTTATCGTCAGAGGTGCTACGGGTATTTGGTCAATTGTTTTTCCCGTGATTTTATCAAGTTTAGGATTTAAAGCTGCGGGGATAGCGATGATTTTACTATTGATCGTTTCTTTATTAATTGGAACCATTTGGACGCCACAAACTCAAGGTAAATCGTTGGAGCAGATTACTTCGGAAAGATATGGAGAAAGGAACTGATAAGATGACTAAACGATTGGCACAATTAATGCATGTGTATCCTGATCAATACGAAGAATATGAGCGCCGTCACAATAATTTATTTCCAGAAATGAAACAAGCATTGCTTGATGCTGGCGCACACAATTATTCGATTTTTTTAGATAAAAAGACCGGTAATTTATTTGCATATTTAGAAGTGGATAATTATGAAAAATATCAACAAATAGCTCAGAGTCCAGCTTGTCAAAAATGGTGGGCTTATATGGAGCCATTAATGGAGACTAATTCCGATCAAAGTCCGGTCACCGTAGATTTACATGAAGTGTTTCATTTATAGTTGAGGTGGTAAATTACGAATAAATTAATCAGCCAAAATTAAACATAAGAATATAAAAAATCTTAATTTCATAATGATATTTATCTTCAAAGTGAAGTTAAGATTTTTTGGTGTGACGATAAATGTTGGCAATTTTAGATCAAATTACCATTTACTGAGATGATGCATTAGGCACCGACTTGATAATTAGGATCAATGATTAAAACTGGTTTAATAGTTTGACCGGAAATGGAGTCGGCATTGGCCTGATTAATATCTTTAAAATCATAGAATTTTTCTGTTTTGTCAAAGGCAAACCAGCCCAATTTGTAAAATTCAATTAATCGTGAAATATCGACTTGCGGAATGGAATCACCCATATTGACGCCCACAACTTTGCGATCATCAACACATAAATCGTTCCATGTAGAAATTTCTAATAATTTTGGGGTCACGGCAATAGCTGCGCAAGTACCACCTTGAGCTAAAGCCAAGACACTATTTTTAATGACTGCGGGAATACCAGTGGTATCAACCGTCCAATCCACACCATAACCATTAGTTAACTTTTGAATCTCAGTCACGGGGTCTTGTTCGTTGCTATTAATCACGTCAGTGGCGCCTAATTGTTTGGCCAAATTTAGTCTATCGGGCACGACATCGACAGCAATAACTTTGGTGCAACCTGAAATTTTACCAGCCATCATGGCTGCTAATCCTACGGCACCGGTTCCAAAGATGGCGATGGTATCACCAGGTCTTGGTTTTAAAGTATTAAAAACAGTTCCGGAACCGGTTACATATCCACAACCTAAAGGCCCTAATTTGCGCAAATCTAAACTGGGATCAACTTTGACAGCATTTCTTTGATCTACGACAGTTGTAGTGGTAAATGAGGATTGATTAAACATGTTGGAAACATGGTGACCTTGTTGTTTAAATTGGTCGTCACCATCAGCGCGGACCCCAGATAGGTTATAGTCTGCATAGTTTCGACATTGAGTTGGGACACCTTTTAAACAGTTATCACATATTCCATCGGCGTAAAAAGATAGAATGACATGGTCACCGATGTGAAATTTTTTAACTTCTGAACCCACTTTTTCAATAATTCCAGAACCTTCATGACCTAAAATTGCCGGATAACCTACGGAAGCATCACCCTTTCGAATGGCTTCATCGGAATGGCAAATACCACTGGCAACCATATGAATTTGTAAGTCAGTAGGTCCGACTTCGTGAAGTTCAATATCGTTTTCAACAGTGAATGGATCGCCTTGTTTTTGAACAACAGCTGCAGTAATTTTCATAATTAAAACCCCTTTTTAAATTTTAAAACTATCCCTGCAGTTTTGATTATGTCATGATGGCAAAAGCATTTCAATTAAAAACTGTGATTTTATTCATAAACTTTTTTGCTGAAGTAGTATGTTAATCGATTAGAAATTAAAGCTAGAATTACCTATTCAAATGATACTAATTATCAAGAAAAATGTCATTGAATCGCTTACTTTAGTATGATTAAATAATTTTCGAAAACGTTTTCGAACCAAGCATAACTAGTAAATTCTTAAATGTTCTGGAGGTGAATTCAGTGACCAACACTTATGTCGCAATTGATATTGGTGCTTCCAGTGGTCGTTTAATGTTAGGTCAATTAATCAATGGTCAGTTACAGTTACGAGAAATGCATCGATTTGTTAATGGTTTTACGCAAAAAGAAGGACATGATTGTTGGAATATTGATCATATTTTAGAAGAAATTTTAGTTGGTCTGCAAAAAGTCAAGAAAGCCGGATTTGAGCACATCACCTTAGGAATTGATACTTGGGCGGTGGATTATGTTTTGGTAGGTCGACAAGGTCAAAGACTGAAAGATCCGGTTTCCTATCGTGATGCACGCACAAAAAATGCGATTCAAGAATTAACATCTGACTTGTCTAAAGAATATATTTATCAAAAAACGGGTATTCAATTTTTAGATTTTAATACGCTGTACCAACTCTTTGAAGAAGATAAAGATTTATTGGCAAACACGGATAAAATTTTGATGATTCCAGATTATTTAGGATACGTCTTGACGGATCAGGCGGTCACCGAAGTAACTAATGCTTCTACAACGCAGATGTTGAGTTTGCGAGAAGGTCTTTTTGATGAAAACTTGTTGCAAAAAGTTAATGTTAATGCCACGCAGTTTCCTAAATTAGTTGATCCAGGAACCGTTTTGGGTGAATTACAAACTGCAAAGTTTCCGGATTATGATTTGCCACAAGCAAAAGTCATTACGGTAGCCACTCATGATACCGCTTCAGCAGTTGTGGGAACGCCTGGTTTAGGTCAGCATTGGGCTTACTTGAGTTCAGGGACCTGGTCGTTAATTGGTGCAGAATTAAATATTCCAGAAAATGGAACATTAGCTTTTCAAAATAATTACACCAATGAATGGGGTGCTTACGGCACTTACCGTTTTTTGAAGAATATTATGGGATTATGGATTATTCAAAATATTCAAAAAGAATTGCATGAAAAATATAGTTTTGCGCAATTAGCACAGTTGGCACAACAAGAACGGCCTTTTCAACAATATATTGATGTCAATGATTCCCGCTTTCAAAATCCTGCAAATATGATTCAGGAAGTACAAGCTTATTGTCGTCAGACGAAGCAAGTAGTCCCCCAAACACCGGGAGAAATTGCCATGGCTGCTTATTCAAACTTGTCATTGTACTATGCAAACGAATTACAAAAACTTGATGAAATCTTAGGTTCATCAATTGATACATTAAATATTGTCGGCGGAGGCGCTAATGTCAGTTTGATGAATCAATTAACTGCCAATATTGCGGGGGTGAATGTGGAGGCGGGACCAACTGAAGCCACTGCCATTGGTAATTTGATAGTCCAGATGATTTCGCAAGGCGAGATTTTAAATGTTTATTTAGCAAGAAGTATTATTGTGAATTCTTTTGATTTAAAACATTATCAACCGCAACAAGACATGAGCCAACATTTGACTCAATGGCAGACCAAAGTTCATAAAGGATAACAAATCAAAGTAAGGAGATATGGAAGTTATGACTAAAGATCAAACAGTTCAAGCTGCTTATCAAACAGCTAAAGAACGCTATGCTGAAATTGGTGTCGATACTGAAAAAGCAATGGAGCAATTGAAAAAAGTTAAATTATCCGTACATTGTTGGCAAGGTGATGATATTCACGGTTTTGTCAATCCAGAACAAGAATTAACCGGTGGGATTGGTGTTAGTGGCGACTATGCTGGTATTGCGCAAACTCCTGCTGAATTAACAACTGATTTGCATGAGGCGTTATCGTTAATTCCCGGACATCATAAGGTGCAATTGCATACTTTATATGCTGTTACAGATCGAAAAAAAGATTTTGACGAAATTGGTCCTGAAGATTTTCAATATTGGGTGGATTGGGCTAAAGAAGAACAAATTGGTTTGGATATGAATCCAACCTTTTTCTCACATCCCAAAATGAAAAATAATTTTACCTTAGCTAGTCCGGAAAAAGATATTCGTGATTTTTGGATTCAAGTAGGAAAACAATCGCGGAAAATTTCTAATTATTTTGGTCAAGAATTAGGACAACGCTCCATTAATAATTTTTGGATGCCCGATGGTTTTAAGGATAATCCAATTGATAAAGCTACGCCACGGCTGAGAATGCTGGAATCCTTGGATGAAATTATTAAAGAACCTTACGATGAAAATAACACTTTGGAATCATTTGAGGGTAAATTATTTGGAACCGGAGTGGAATCCTATACGGTTGGGTCACATTTGTTCTATAACAATTATGCTATTACTCGTAATAAGTTATGGACGATTGACGCAGGACATTGGCATCCTACGGAAGACGTTTCTGATAAGTTTTCGGCCTTTTTACCGTTTGGTCGAGGTTTAATGCTTCATGTTTCACGGCCAGTACGTTGGGATAGTGATCATGTTGTTATCTTTGATGATACTTTGCAACGGATTACTCGTTCTTTAGTTCGTGATAATGAACTGGACAAAACTAATATTGGTTTAGATTTCTTCGATGCAACAATTAATCGTGTTGCTGCTTGGGTCGTAGGTGCGCGGGCAACGCAAAAAGCTTTATTGCAAGCTATGTTAGCTCCATTAGATCAATTAAAATCCGATGAATTGCATTATGACTTTACACAACGTTTAGTCGAAACGGAAGAATTAAAATCTTATCCTTTTGGTGCGGTTTGGGATGAGTTTTGTTTGAAAAATAATGTGCCAGTAGGAATGGATTGGTTGAAAGAAATTCGGCAGTATGAACAAAAAGTTCAATTTAAGCGGTAAAAGTAATTAAAAATAATATGGGAGAATTAGGCCAATGACAAGTTTTAGTGATTCGAAATATGTGCAAAAAGTTTGCGAAATTACACAGGCTTCTTATCAAGAAGGTTGGGATGAAAGAAATGGCGGCAATGTTTCTTTACGCTTAACAGCAGATGATGTTAGTGAATTTAGTGATTTAAATCATGTTAAGAGGACGCTGGATTTAGGCTTTGATGCCAGTGCCTTAGCGGGGGAGTACTTCTTGGTGACAGCGACTGGGCGCTATTTTCGAAATGTGATTCATCAGCCAAATTTAGATTTAGGTTTGGTTAGAATCACTTCTGATGGTCAACATGCAGACTTACTATGGGGCTACGATGATGGAGCTCAGCCAACTTCGGAATTTCCCAGTCATTTGATGTCGCATATTGAGCGTTTAAAAGTAGATGCCAATCAGCGTGTGGTGATGCATTGTCATCCAACCAACTTAATTGCTTTATCATTTACCCATGAATTAAATGAAAAAAGTATCTCATTATTATTATGGAAAATGCAAGCCGAATCACTGGTTGTCTTCCCTGAAGGGATCGGGGTTGTTCCTTACATGACTCCCGGAACCAATGAAATTGGGCAAGCGACCGCTACTAAAATGCATGATTTTCGGGTTGTAATGTGGCCTCATCACGGTGTTTTTGGAACGGGCACGACATTAGATGAAACTTTTGGTTTGATTGAAACAGTTGAGAAGGCGGCAACCATTTATTCGCAGATCGGTGCACAGGGTGGACAGATAAAACAAAGTATTACTGATGACCAGTTACGCGATTTGGCTAAATCCTTCCAAGTCACCGCTAATCCTCACTTTTTAAGTTAATTATTTTCTTACTGATTCAGTAAAAAAAGCCAAATCCAATTTAAGGCATTTGGCTTTTTTTATCGAAAGGAGTCTGACAATGATGCAAAGTGAAAAAGATAAATTTTTGGCAGGTCAACCGTATCAGATTATGGATCCGCAATTAGCTCATGATGAAACGCGGGCACGGCGCTTATGCAGAGAATTAAATGAATTAGATGATCAAGCTACTATTCAAAAAGAGCAAGTGATTGAGCAATTATTTGGTTCTGTCGGCAAAAATCCCTATATTCAGCCTAATTTTCGGTGCGACTTTGGATATAATATTCATGTAGGTGATAATTTTTTGTGTAATTATGATTGTACAATTTTGGATATTGCCACGGTAACTATAGGTAATAACTGTTTGATGGCGCCCAAAGTACAGCTATATGCCGCTGACCATCCCCAAAATGTTGTCCAGCGTAGTGCCTTAATTGGTTTGGGTCGCCCCATTACCATAGGAAATAACGTTTGGATTGGGGGCAGTTCAGTCATTTTACCGGGAGTCAGTTTAGGCGATAATGTGATTGTAGGTGCTAATTCGACGGTAACCAAATCTTTTGGCGATAATGTAGTTATTGCGGGTTCGCCAGCCAAAATTATTAAACAACTACCAAAGCAAGGTTGAAAGGACAGTATGATGTCAGCATTTAGTCAAGTCATGTTACCTATTTTACTAATATTTTTAGCAGGGTATCTTTTTCAAAAATTCTTTCAACTCAATCTAAAATCATTATCAACCTTGGCAATGTACTTATTATTACCCTTCTTAGTTTTTAAAGTTTTTTATCACCAAACATTGAATCATAGTTTTTGGGAGATTATTTGGACATCTGTGCTGATTATGATCGGCTTGATTATACTAGGCTTATTAGTAGGTTTCATGGGTCACTTCACCAAAAGTAAATTGAATGCTTTTTTGTTAGCTACGGTTTTTCCAAATAGTGGCAACTATGGCGTACCACTAGTGCTCTTTGCGTTTGGAAATAAAGGAAGTAACTATGCAATGATGATTATGGTTTTTCATAATATTTTGATGGGCTTAGTTGGCGTTTTTATTGCGGCTTCATCACATCAACATGGAATCCAAGGTCTGAAAACAGCAGTGCTGGCGATTTTAAAACAACCCATGAATTATGTGATTTTGCCTGCGATTTTATTGCACTATTATCATATCTTGCTTCCTGTTAATTTAATGAAGAGTGTAAATATGCTTAGCAATATTACAATTCCGTTGATTATGCTGATTTTAGGAATGCAATTAGCGGATGTGAAGATGACAAAAATCAGTCCAATCACGATTATTTTAGCGGTCAGTGCGCGTTTACTGTTGTCTCCACTTTTGGCGTGGTTGGTTTGTTCTTGGTTATCTGTGGGTAAATTATTGACGCAAATCATTATTTTGATGGCGGCCATGCCTAGTGCGGCCAATACAACATTATATGCAATCCAATTTGAGACAGAACCTGACTTAGTCTCTAGTTGTACATTAATGAGTACTTTGTTGAGTGTAGGGACATTGACTGTTTTATTGAATTTAGTCGGTTAACTACGGTTGTTTTAGAAATCTTCTAGACGCATAGAATTTATTTTGTAAAAAATCCTTACACAAACTTTTTTATTTTGATAAGATAACCAAGTTGCAAAAAAGTATGAAAGTAAAAGGAGTTTTTACATGGTTAAAATGGAAGCAGTTGTCAAAATACGTAAACCCTGGTTAGCGATGTCTAGTATGCTAATTGGAGCGTTTGTCGGAATGCTTTCGGAAACGTCATTAAACATTGCGTTACCACAGTTGATGCAGGCTTTTCATGTCAGTGCAGCCAATGTGCAATTATTAGTGACAGGTTATATGTTAGTGATTGGCATTATCTTGCCGTTTTCGAGTTTGTTAACGAAGTGGTTCACCACGCGCCAGATTGTCATTTTTGGTTTGATTGATTTTATGGTGGGGGCCGCCATTTCGGCGTTAGCGCCTAATTTTGGAATTTTGTTGACCGGACGTGTCATTCAAGGTATCGGCACAGGATTAATTTTGCCCTTAATGTTTACAGTGGCAATGACTATTTTTCCACCACAAAAATTGGGTGCTGCCATGGGTGTATGTGCCTTAGTGATTATGTTAGCACCAGCGATTGGGCCTACTTTGACTGGGATTATTTTGGGAAAATCAAGCTGGAACTGGGTTTTTTGGTTGTTTATTCCATTTTTGTTAGTTGCATTAATTTTAGCAATTTTTGGTTTGAAAAATGTTGGTCAAATTACCAAACCGCATGTTGATGTTTTGTCGGTCGTAGAATCCATTGTCGGCTTTAGTGCAGTTGTCTTAGGTGTTAGCTTTGCGAGTGAATGGGGCTGGACGTCACCTACTGTGTTAGGCTTATTGGTGATTGGTGTACTTGTTTTGATTTTATATGCAGTGCGTCAATTACATCTGCCAACGCCGGTTTTAAATTTACATGTCTTTCATAAATCAGCTTTCACCTTGGGAGCTTTAGGTGTGATGATTGATTTTTCAATTATCTTGTCGGCAATGTATTTGCTGCCGCAATATTTTCAACGCGGCTTGAGTTTACCCGTAGCATTGACGGGCATGATCATGTTGCCTGGTGGGATTATTAATGCAGTAGTGTCTGCTTTTGCAGGACGTTTATATGACAAATTAGGCGCTAAAAAACCAGCTGTCATTGGCTTTTTAATTGCAGTTGTTGGGATTGTGATGCTGATTTTGTCGAGTCCGCATTCTTCGTTGGGCTATATTATTGCAGCACATATTGTGTTGATGATTGGCTGTCCGTTAGCAATGTCGCCGGCACAAACGCATGCTTTGAATGCCTTGCAGGGACCTGAATCGGCTGATGGAAGTACGATTTTGAATACGATGCAACAAGTTGTCGGTGCTGTGGTCACGGCTTTGACGACAAGCTTTTTGAGCTGGGGTCAATCGGTGCAAAGTGGTAGTACCGCGGTCAAATTTACGAACGGTGTGCATTATGGTTTGTATTTTACGCTGATTTTAGCGATTATCGGTGTGATTCTCGCGTTTAATTTACGAAAAAAAGCTGAATAATGATTGAACTAAAAAAGCCTTATCTGATAAGGGGCTGATTCCTATCAGACAAGGCTTTTTTATTATGTGATTATTTAATGGACACGTTGTTCAGTTGCTTTGGCTTGATTATTTGCTTTTTGACGTTGTTCAACTTTGTTTTTGGTGTCTTTAGAAGCGCTACTAATTCGATCTTGCAAACTAACCGAATCTTTTTGGTGTTCTTGCTGGGTTTTAATGTCGACGACGCTCACATTGACTTCTACAACATCTAAATCAGTCATTTTTTTCACTTTATCAAAAATTTGCTTTTTGATTTGGTCATATAATTTGGAAATATCAATGCCGTATTCGGCGACAATATCAATATCCACAGCAACTTGCTTTTTCCCAACTTCCACATGAATCCCGGAAGTGACGTCGTCGTTATTCACTAATTTGTCAGTTAAATTGGAGAAAAAGCCACCGTCAATCGTCAATAAACCGTCAATGTCAGATAAAGCAAGACCAATAATTTTTTGAATGACTTTGGAATCGTAAGTTAATTCACCTTTGATTTGTTCGTTATTATTTACTTGTGTCATAATCAACACTCCTTTATTCTTTTTTATTGTGCAATTGGTTGAGCAGTGGTAAATAATGACCAATCACGCCGCCTAAGATCATCAAAATAATTAAAAAAACGGTTTGAAAAAAGCCGAAGGCTAAAAATAATAAGCCTAAAATGAAACCACCGAGAATACCAATAATTTCAGGACTATTTTGATTCAACCATGTCTTCATTGAAGTAATTCCTTTCTAGTCGACCCGCTGTTTTGATGATGATTCAGATGAAAAATTGTTAAATCTAATTTCGATTTTTGGTTTTTGTTCAATACCCAAGAGCTGTCTAAGATCTTGTTCAAGTTGCTGCAAGTATGTCTGCAACTGCTGTTGAATATTTTCACTGGGTGCCAAATTACCGCTAATATTGATTCTTAATCGGCGCTGAGTCAATTTGGAGCTGATTTTGGGATGATCCAGATAAGGCAAATCAGCCAGTGAAGCACTGATAAAACCGTTGATGGCTTTACTTGTGAGTTTGACGTGACCGTCTTGTTTGTGGATTAAGAAATATTTGTTACGCGTGGGCCAACATAACAGCACGATCATCCAAACAATTAATATCACTAAAACGATCGCGCTAACGATGATTAGATACCAAGCTAAATAATTATTGATGGCCACAATATCAGGCAGTTTCAAACCCAAATAAGATTGCCAAACGGTATTGTTATTCCATAAAATATAGATTGGTAATGGCAAAGCTAAGAGCAAGCCAATGATTAAAAACCATTTTTTACTGATCTTCAATCGACCACCTCCTTCCTTCAAGGCCATCATAGCATTAAGAATTGATCAGTGTCTAATGATATGTTTTGCACTAAAAATAATCGAAAAAAATAGCTATTTTCGGTTATGAAAATGGCTATTTTGAATACATAATTGAATTGGTTTGTCGTTCGCGTTTTTGTTAGCGAATTAAATCCACAATATTTTGTTTGGCTGCTTTACGAGCAGGGGCGTAACTAAAGATTAAGCCGATGACAAAGACAATTAATAAAACTGTTGTGAAATTGGTGGCTGTGACGTGCATTGCGAAGCCATGGAGTTTTAATGAGTTCACGCCTAATTGAATGATGACTGCCAAAATTGCGGAAATCAGACCACCGGATAACGTTAATAAAGTTCCTTCTAACAAAAATTGGAGGGTAATATCATGTTTGCTGGCACCGATGGAACGACGCAAACCAATTTCTTGCGTACGTTCAGCGATATTAGCCGTCATCGTGGTCATAATGCCCATCCCAGCAGTTACCAAAGAAATCCCTGCGATAACCGCTATAAAGACTGCAATCCCGCGAACGATTTGATCAAGCTGTTTTTTAGCAGCGCTAGCGTCAGGGCAAAAGTAATCGCCTAAAGTATGATAAGCACCCTTTTCTTGCAAGGTCGTTAAAATTTTATTTTTAATCTGAGTGGATTGACTAGTGGTTAAATTTTTCGCTAAAGTTACGTCCATCTCAGAGTAATTAGCGTGGTGGCGTCCTTTTAAAATTTGGTAATCGTGTTGCGTGATTTTGGCGCCCGAATTATCACCGCTAATTAAAAGCATCGGGTCATTATAAAATTGACGCACTTTAAACGGAATGTTCTGGATATAAACATAATCGCCAATTTGGATATTGTCCAGCGCAGAACCCTTGATATCGTAACGATTCAATGCAATCGTATTTAGCTGATTTTCATGAGAGCCCTTTTTGATTACTTGTAATCGGAGCGATTTGCCTTTGCCTTTCCAAGTGACGTTTTGATAAGCTTCGACATTATCATCAATTAATTTTGCCTTTTTGACCTGAGGTAAATGTTGAATGAGTTGAACATCGGACTTCTGAAAAGTGCCTGCGGTGTCGTTAGGAATATAAGAAATTTTTAGTTTGTCACCGCTGAAACCCTTGAACATATTTTGAGTGAGCATTTGACTTAAGCCGTTGCCCAGTCCGAGGATTAGTAACACACTTAATGTGCCGACGACAATGCCACTAATTGAAACCAGATTTCGAAAAAAACGCTTTTTAACACTGCTCAGAGCGATTCGTAAATTATTCAAAAATTTCATTGATATAACCGCCCATCTTTGATTTTGATTGTTCGATCGGCATATTCGGCGACCAGTTCGCTATGCGTGACCATGATAATCGTTTTATGCTGTTCTTGATGCAATTGCTGCATGAGATCCATGATTTTCAGCGAAGTGGCTGAATCTAAAGCGCCCGTCGGTTCATCGGCAATAATGATTTGAGGGTCATTGATTAGCGCCCGAGCAATGGAAACTCGCTGTTGTTGCCCCCCCGAAAGTTGCGTTGGATACTTGTGCGCCTGATCTTTGAGACCGACTTGATCTAAGATTTGTAAAATCCGCGCTTTTTGTGAAGCAAATGGTTTCTTGCTATAAATATGCGGCAAATTAATATTATCTAAAACTGTATAATTGCGCAGTAGTTTAAAATTTTGAAAAACGAAGCCTAAATATTGATTCCGCAATCGTGATAATTTGCGATCACTTTTGATTTGATGAACATCTTTTTGATTGAGTTGATACTGACCTTGATAGGCAGTGTCGAGTAAACCTAAAATGTTGATAAAAGTAGATTTACCCGAACCTGAAGGCCCCATAATTGCGACAAATTCACCATCTTGAATGGTTAAACTGGGAATATTCAAGGCATAGGCAGATTGTCGGTCATAAGTTTTTTGAATTTGGGAAAGTTGAATTACATCTGCCATTTATTTGTCCTTATACACTAATTTAGTTTGCGGTGCTAAATAACTTTGATCGACATAATCGTATTGATTATCGGATTGCTTGATTTGGTCGGCTGTCAGTGCTTTTTTGGTTCCATCTTTCAATTTAACTTGGTGATTGTGCACGGCTTTTTTAGCAATTTGGGAATATTTGGAAGGAACTGAAATAATGACATGTTGGCCTAAACGATAGACTGGCGGCAATGTCGTTTCAAAGTTGTAATAAGAAACACCCGAAGAATTTTTATCAGCATTGAGTTGCAGATAAGTTATCTGTGCAGTTTGTGATGCTTGTTTTTGTTGGGTTAACGATTTGATATTAACTTGATCGCCGACATTGAGTTTGTCTAAGTCATACTCAGAAATTGTTCCCTGGGCTTTAAAAGGTGTGGTATAAATACTGTTTTGATTATTACCTAGCTCAAAAATACCATTAGCGGGGGCTAATTGACCCGTAGTATCCAGTTTTTCACCTTTCCAAACACTAGCGCCGTTTTGTACGAGTAATTGCCAACTTTGAACTTTGATTAAATCATATTTTTGTTGATAAGTGACCGTTCCAGACAGCTCTAAGGGACTAGCCGCTTTGACAACGTAAGTATGTTGATGTGGTCGTGTGTGCTGATCAGATTTTTTGGCGTTTTGATGGCTATTAAGCAGCCAAAGTCCGCCAATTAAAATAATGAGGACAATAATAATAATGGTGATCCATTTGGTTTTCTTTTTCATAAATTGTTAACATCCTTTTCTCTGAGTGTACGGTTCCTACATATGTGTACTACCACACTATAACTCCATATCTGTTAAAAAACAAGTTACTTTATTAAAAAACAATCATTCTGTGTTGGAAAATTGATTGCGCTTTAATTTCAGATTGATAAAATGATATAATATTGCTAAATTACGTATTTTATTAAGGGAGGATCTTTATGACAACAACAAAGTTTCCGGAGAACTTCTTATGGGGTGGCGCCACGGCAGCTAATCAGTTAGAAGGAGCTTACCAAGCTGATGGTAAGGGCTTATCTTTACCCGATATTATGCCGCAAGGTCGTCAACGGATCGAAATAATGAATGATCCTCAATTTGATTTTTCAATGGACGAATCCAAATATGTGTACCCTAATCATGTGGGAATTGATCATTATCATCATTTTAAAGAGGATATTGCTTTATTTGCTGAAATGGGTTTTAAGTGCTATCGATTTTCAATCGCTTGGTCCCGGATTTTTCCACAGGGTGATGAAACAGAACCGAATGCTGCAGGTTTGAAATTTTATGATGAGTTAATTGATGAATGTTTGAAATATAAGATTGAACCGGTCATTACGATTTCTCATTATGAATTACCATTGAATTTGGTGAAAACTTATGGTGGTTGGAAAAACAAAAAATTAATTGGCTTTTTCGAACGTTTTGCCCAAGTTGTCTTGAATCGTTATCATGATAAAGTCAAATATTGGATGACTTTCAACGAAATCAACAGTGCTGCACATTTTCCAGTGATGAGCCAAGGCTTAGTAGTCGCTAATGGCGCCAATAATCGGAAAAATATTTATCAAGCTTGGCATAATCAATTTGTGGCTAGTTCTAAAGCAGTTAAAATTGGGCATGAATTAGATCCTAATTTACAAATTGGTTGCATGATTTTGTACGCGACGACTTATAGTTATGATGCTAATCCAGTCAATCAATTGGCGGCTTTACAGGCTAATCAGGCGAATAATTTCTTCTGTGCGGATGTGCAAGTTCGCGGTCATTATCCAGCTTATACGAAGAGTTTATTAGCGCGTGAAGGTGTGGCATTAAGTGATTTGGATTATACGCAAGAAGAATTGGATTTAATCGCTAAGTATCCCGTTGATTATATTGGTTTTAGT
This sequence comes from Bombilactobacillus folatiphilus, assembly GCF_023380265.1. Lineage (NCBI taxonomy): Bacteria > Bacillati > Bacillota > Bacilli > Lactobacillales > Lactobacillaceae > Bombilactobacillus > Bombilactobacillus folatiphilus. The sequence goes on along the minus strand of NZ_CP093366.1, from coordinate 1,559,806 downwards.
TATTACATGTCTTCCGTGGTTGAAGTGACTAAAGATGATAACGACACGGTTGCTGGTAATTTAATCGGTGGTGTCAAAAATCCATTCTTGAAAGCCAGTGATTGGGGTTGGCAAATTGATCCAACAGGGTTAAGAATTGCGTTGAATGAATTGTCTGATCGCTATCAAAAACCGGTTTTTGTGGTCGAAAATGGTTTGGGCGCCGTTGATGAACCGGATGCTAATCATTATGTAGCTGATGATTACCGGATTGATTATTTGCGGGAGCATATCGAAGCAATTCGTTCAGCGATTGATGATGGCGTTGATGTGATGGGTTATACCCCGTGGGGCTGTATTGATTTAGTTAGTGCTTCCACCGGTGAGATGGCTAAGCGTTACGGTTTTATCTATGTTGATGAAGATAATGCCGGTCAAGGAACATTCAAGCGTTACAAGAAAAAATCATTTGATTGGTATCAACAAGTAATTGCGACTAATGGTGACAATTTAGACTAAAATTGGACAATAAAAAAGGCTCAGGAATTTTGATTTCTGGGCCTTTTTGGTATCGTAAATTATTATTTTATAATTCAGGTGAAATCATGACTTTCACTTGCGTTTTATCAGTCATTAAGGATTTGATACCCTCTTCAGCATCATCTAAACTAATGCGTTTGGTAATTAATTTTTTGAAAGTATCCCGGTGTTGATTAATAATACCAATTGTTTGTGGGAAGCCATTGGCATAGCCCATCATGGTATAAACGCGGGCACCTTTATTTTGCAATGTTGTGATGTCCAAAGTGTAATTACCGTTAAACAAAGCTTCAATTTCTAAGACGCCAGCGGGAGCGACTAATTGAACAGCTTGATTCAAAGTTGGTTGAGCGCCGGCACATTCGAAGACCACATCCACGCCTTGCGGGAATTTTTCATGAACGTTGTCAATTAAGTTAACTTCACCTGAATTGACAACGTCTGTAAAGCCTAATTCTTTAGCTTTGTCTAACCGATTTTGTGCTAAATCAGCGATATAAATAGTTGTCGCGCCAGCATATTTGGCAACTAAAGCCGTCAACAAGCCGATGGGGCCAGCTCCTAAAACAACGACACTTTGCCCAGCAGTTAAGCCACTGTCACGGACAGCTTGATAAGTTACTACGGTGGGTTCCACTAAAGCGCCTAATTCATAGTCCATACCGTCAGGGAGCTTGTAGGTATACATATCTTTGACATTGACATATTCAGCCATTGCCCCATCATCAGAAAAACCGATGAACTGTAAACTGCCGTCAGGACCAACACCCTTTTCACAATAATTATATAAACCTTTGCGGCAAAATTCGCATTTGCCACAGGCAATAATTGGTTCCACACAAACGTGATCACCGACGGCGATATCTTTGACATCTTGACCAATTTTAACAACTTCACCGGAAAATTCATGACCTTCAGTGACGGGTACCGTTTTGCCAGTTAACGGATGTTTTTTGTAAGGAATCCCCGTACCTTCTTGATACATATGAATATCGCTACCACAAATACCAATGTCCTTAACCTTAATTTGGACTTGATCGGCTTTAGGATCTTTTAATTCGACATCTTCGATTCTTAAATCCTGTTTGCCATAAATACGAGCTGCCTTCATTGCTATACCTTCCCATCTTATTAATTGAGCGTTTGCAATAATTTATGAAGTTTGCATACCTTCAATAAATTATGCAAACGTATTCACAAGCAAATAGTAGCACTTTATTTTTGTGAATGCTAGCTTTATTTACGAAAAAATACACAAAGATAAACTAAAAAAGTTACTCTTTGTGTGCTTGGTGAAAAAGTATAACAATTAATTTTTTAAATTCTGATTGACCAGATCAGTCTGTAATTGCGCTAATTTAGTGGTGATGTAAACAGGATAAGCATCAGGATTTACAATTCTCAGAGTTGCTTTGGGCAAATGAGTCAATTGTTCACGACAATGCTGTTGAATTTGGAATACGTCTGTTTCGAGTTGTTGAACCTGTTTATTCAAAAAAATAGGTTGAGATAATTCCACCGCTTCAAAGTCACTGAGTTGAATTGGTTTGGTGATCGAAACCGGATTAGAATCAACGACAGTTAAACGGTTGGTAATCTCCTCATCTTCTAATGCAATTACATCCGCAAAAGCTTGGTGAGTTTGAGGATAATACAAACGATAAGTTTTTTTGATGCCCGGTAAGGTCAACTTGCCACGATTAGCACTGACTTTGATTTTCGGAATTAATTGTCCATCTTCAACAACGGCAGCTAGTTTGTAGACGCCACTTAAAACTGGTGAAGAAGCACTGGTAATTAATTTTTCACCAACGCCAAAATTATCAATCGGTGCTCCTTCGTTTAATAAGGATTGAATCACTTCTTCGTCTAAAGCGTTGGAAACGGTGATTTTAATTTGGGGAAGGCCAGCTTCATCTAAAGCTTGCCGCGTTTTCTTCGTTAATTGGGTAATATCACCAGAATCAATCCGAATCCCCCCTTTAACAGTTTGTCCATTTTGCGACAGTTCTTTAAACACCGTGATAGCGTTGGGCACACCGGAATTTAAGACGTCGTAAGTGTCGATTAAAAAAGAGGCGTTGTCAGGATAAATTTCAGCCCATTTGCGAAAAGCGGTCAGTTCATCGGGAAAAGATTCTACCCAAGCATGCGCCATGGTACCCGCGGCAGGAATATCAAACATTTGTGCAGCTAAAATATTGGATGTACTCGTACAACCACCAATCACGGCAGCGCGAGCACCGTACACAGCGCTGTCAGGACCTTGTGCTCTGCGGGCTCCAAACTCCATCACGGGTTTGTGTTCTGCTGCAAAAGTGATTCGCCGGGCTTTGGTAGCAATTAACGATTGATGATTCAAAATATTGAGGATAAAAGTTTCGAGAAGTTGGGTCTGAATTAACGGTCCACGCACGGTCATCACGGGTTCGCGTGGGAAAACGGGGGTCCCTTCAGGAATCGCTGTGATAGAGCAGTTAAACTGAAAATCTTTCAGATAATCCAAAAAATCAGCACTGAAAATCTGGAGTGATTGCAGATATTTGATATCTTCATCATTAAAATGTAAGTTTTGCACTGTTTCAATGACTTGCTGTACACCAGCATTAATCACAAAACTACCGTTGTCAGGTATTTGCCGAAAGAAAACATCGAAAATACCTTGTTTATCTTTAGCCACAGCGTCATAGCCATTGGCCATGGTAAACTCATACAAATCCGTAAGCATTGCTAAATTTTTCATTGATTAATTAGTCCTTATTGAAATTTGACTGAGGTGAAACTTCTAAAATTCAATTGTATCCAGCCTTAACATTGCTAAGTATAGCATTAGTTTATCTTAATGAGTATGATGTCAGGGCAAATTTGTATAATTTTTAGTATGATAATGTTTGAGTAAAACTTATAGATATGCTACACTAACAATTACTTTCATAACTAAAATTAAAATTGAATATAAAAGAGGCTCCTATTCGGACACAAGCTACTGTACAGAAACGTTGCGAAACGCCAATGTATAGGACAGAAACTGCCGACCGAAGGCAATTTCCCAAGTAGCTAATGACATTTGTCTTTACGCCGAATAGTGCTAAATTGATGTTGAAGGAGCCGCAATCATGATTGCGGCTTTTTGCATACTTTGAGCCTCCTTTGTCAATAAAAGGAGGTCTTTTTTAATGTTAGCAGATAAAGAATTATTGCAGTTCGCCAAAATATCTCATAGTGAGATATTCAAGCGATTGAAAACAAGCTTGGCGGGGCTTGATCCTCACCAAATCCCGTCGTTGCGTCAAAAATATGGAACTAACCAGTTGACTTATTATCATCGAAAATCACTGGGGCGGCAGTTGTTGGCTGCTTTTGTGACGCCCTTTACGGTGGTCTTATTTGTGTTAGCAGTTGTTTCGTTTGTCACCGATTATTGGCTGGCGGCACCTGGTGACAAGACTTTACTAGAAACCAGCATTATTTTAGTGATGGTTTTGATTAGTGGAGCGATGACTTTGATCCAATCTGTCAAGTCCGATCAAGCTGCAGAAAAATTGCAATCATTGGTGAGCACGACTACGCAGGTCATTCGTGATCAAAAACTTGAAACAATCGCAACAGATGAATTGGTGGTTGGGGATTTGGTCAAATTGGCTGCGGGTGCAATGGTGCCTGCTGATCTGCGAATTATCCAAGCCAAAGATTTGATTGTATCACAAGCTGCTTTGACAGGTGAAAGTTATCCGGTGGAAAAAAAGGCGCATTTAACTGCAGAATCTTTTGGACAAGTGACGGACTTAACTAATCTGACCTTTATGGGGAGCAATGTTTTAAGCGGAACGGCTTTAGGCGTGGTGATTGCTACCGGCACAAACACACGCTTTGGTAAAGTGACGCAAAGTTTGGCAAATAAACAGGCGGTCCAGACTAATTTTGATGTGGGCATTAGTCAAACATCGTGGCTATTAATTAGATTTATGGCAATAATGGTCCCGATTGTTTGCGTGTTAAATGGCTTGACCAAGGGTGACTGGATGCAGGCCTTATTGTTCGGGATTTCGTTAGCTGTTGGTTTGACACCAGAAATGTTGCCTGTGATTGTGACGACCAATTTGGTACGTGGTGCCTTAGAAATGTCGCGTAATGGCACGGTGGTCAAAAATATTCATGCCATTCAAAATTTTGGTGCGATGGATATTTTATGTACAGATAAAACGGGCACGCTGACGCAAGATCAAATTGTTTTGGTGGCGTATAACGATTTGCAGCAGCAGTCTTCGCTTGAAGTTTTGCGCGTGGCTTATTTAAATAGTCAATTTCAAACGGGATTAAATAATTTAATGGATACGGCGATTATAGAAACTGCGCATCAACAATTGCAGATTGACAAACGCGATATACAAAAAATCGACGAATTGCCATTTGATTTTACACGTCGTCGGATGAGTACCATTGTTCAAACAAGTCTCAATCAAGTAGCAATGGTGACCAAGGGTGCTGTGGAGGAAATGTTGAGCGTGTCGACTAAAGCTGAGATTGATGGGCAAGAAGTATCTTTGACGCCGCCATTACGCACAAAATTAGCCCAACAGGCGCAGCAATTGAATCAGCAAGGCTTACGAGTGCTAGCCATCAGTCGCAAATTCAATCCGCAGCCGCAAAATGGTACGGCTTTTAACGTTCAAGATGAACAGCAAATGACTTTAGTGGGTTATTTAGCCTTTTTGGATCCGCCTAAACGGACCTCTGCTCAGGCAATTCAAGCTTTGAAGGATCATGGGACCGCCGTCAAAATTATTACGGGTGATAGTCAGCTGGTGACGCAGTCGGTGTGCCAACAAATTGGATTTGATGTTCAACAAGTTCTGACAGGGCAAGCTTTAAGTCAACTGACGCCTCAACAGTGGGCAAAAGCGGTTGAAACTACAAATGTGTTTGTCAAAGTGTCACCTGAACAAAAAGCCCAAATTGTCCAAACATTACGGCAAAATGAACATGTAGTGGGCTTTTTGGGTGATGGCATCAATGACGCGCCTGCAATGAAAAAAGCTGATGTAGGAATTTGTGTCGACACGGCGGTGGATATTGCTAAAGAAGCCGCGTCCATTATTTTGTTACAAAAAGATTTGCTGATTTTAGAGCAAGGTGTCGTCATTGGTCGGAAGACATTTGGCAATATTATGAAGTACATTAAGGCTACATGTTCGTCGAATTTTGGCAATATGTTGTCAGTGTTATTTGCGAGTGCGTTCTTACCATTTTTGCCAATGCAACCCTTGCAATTGTTGTTTTTAAATTTCACGTACGACCTGTCGTGCTTATCCTTGCCGTGGGATCGCATGGATTCAGAATATCTAAAGGTTCCACGTAAATGGCGGGCGGATTCAATTGGCCGCTTTATGATTTGGTTTGGGCCGACCAGTTCGCTTTTTGATCTGACCACTTATTTAGCCTTGTACTTTTGGCTTTGTCCACAAGTTCTCGGACAAAGTTTTGCCCAAACAAACGGTCCTTCGCGGCAATATTTTATCCAATTATTCAATAGTGGATGGTTTGTAGAATCTTTGTGGACGCAAACTTTTGTGTTGCACGCGTTACGAACATCCAAAATACCGTTTGTCCAGAGTCGTGCATCGAAGATAATGATTTTTGTGACGACAGGTGCTGTGATCTTAGGATCTTTATTACCATGGACGGCTTTAGGACGAGGTTTAGACTTAGTTCGTTTACCGGTCAATTTTTGGTTACTCTTGGGAGTGACGATTGTGGGCTATATGTTGTTAGTAACTGTGGCCAAAAAATGGTATGTCCGGCGCTTTGGTGAATTACTATGAAAAATAAAAAGATGAAATTAAAATACCCAGTCCAATTAATTTTCGCCATTTCGTGGATTATCTTGGGTCTGACTTGGCTCTTTAGCCAACCATTAACATGGGGTAGTATTACCATTTCCTCGACATTATTCATTTTTGCATTACTCGTGATTCTAGATTGCACGTCAAGTGGCCATCGTTTACTCACCAAATTTCTTAGTCATTTTCTTCACTAAAAAAGACACCTTGGAACATGTCTTTTTTAAGATTTGGAATGTCGTTGGGCAAACCATAATTCACCCAATAATTGAGCTAAAACGTAACCTAAGGCAATGGCACCGGTAATTAATAGCACATGAAAACATTGTTCCAAAGCCACATTACGCTGTGCGGACATGAATTTTTCTAAAGCTTGATAAGCACTAGCTCCGGGTACTAACGGCACCAAACCGGGAATATTAAATACGGTGCTGGGTTGCTTACGAATACGTGAAAGAATTAGGCCGATGATACCAACAACAAACGCCCCTACAAAATTGGCCGGGATACTGCCTACGTGAATCTGGATTAATAACCAATAAGTCGTCCAACCTAAACAGCCCGCCAAGCCTGTCCAGCACAATTGATTTTTTGGGACTTGGATAAATAATCCGAAAGCGATCGTTCCAATGAAACTTAAACTAATTTGAACGATTAAATGTCCCATATACAAGCTCCTTTAAACTAAGTAAAATGCAATGCCCACGCCCACGGCAATCGCGCCTACGACCATGGATGATTCAATGCCTCGCTCAATTCCAGCTAATAAATTGCCTTCAAATAAATCACGTAACGCATTGGTCATTGGTACACCTGGTACTAACGGCATGATGGCACCAATAATGATATTATTGACGTTTTGTCCACCTAAATATTTGACTGCTAATAAAGTGAGCATCGCAATCACAAAGGCACCTAATAGTTCCCCAATAAACCGCAAGCGGGTGTGCTGACCGAGGACAATCGCGACCCAATAGCCAATAGCTCCAATGACAAAAGCAAAAAGAAAATCATGCCAATCGTATTTTTGGGTAAAAATAATCATTAAACAAGCACTTTCCAGTCCTGCACCAAAAGTTTGCATGGCTAGAGAAAATGGTGGTGGGCTGGCTTGAATTGCTTTGAGGGCGATTTGAAAATCATCCAAACTAATGTCTCCAGCTTCAAATTGTCGTGATAAAGTATTAACTTGCGCAATGCGATTCATATCAATTCCGCGGCGTACCACTTGGGTAAAGCGCGTATAAGGTGCCTGTTTAAAGCTAATTAAGACGCCTGTCAAACTGGTGAAAGCGGCATTATCCATCTCGTGTCCACAAAAAGCAATGTGGCGCATAGTATCTTCGACACGATAAATTTCTGACCCAGCTTCGACAAGAATGCGGCCAGCTAATAAACAGACTTCCATCAATTGATCTTTATCCATGAGTGCAGCCCCTTTTTTTGACCGTAATATACATTATTATACTATACTCAATTGCAAGTGAGGTGTAGGTGATGCATGTAGGAATTATGGGCGGTTCAGGTTTTGTGGGTCAAGGTTTGTTGCAGCAGTTACAGACAACTTCTTGGCAGGTGACGAGTTTTTCGTGTTCAGGGAATAGGCACGTGCCGCTGGCATTGCAAGACAGTGTTCAATTTGTGCAGACAGATTTTATTCATGATAAAAATTGGCAACCTTGGATGCAGCAATGTGATTGGTTGATTGATTTGGTAGGCATCTTTAGTGAACGTCCGCGGCAAAATTTGACTTATCAACAAGCGACCTTTATGCCTGCCAAAGTAGTGGCCGATTTTCTGAAGACACAGCAGTTAACACCACAAATTATCTATGTGAGTGCTAATTGGGCGCCTAGTTTTATGGGTAAATATTTGTTTTATAAAGATAAAACGGCCCTTTATTGGCAACAGCAGCTCGGTTCGGTGGTACGGATTGTGTATCCCAATTTGATTTATAGTCCACAGCAAAAGCGTAATCGTTGGTTTGCGAGGTCTTGGTCACTGATTCAATGGTTACCACAAGTTCAGTTTTTTAAACCAATGACTTTGGCCGATTTTAGCCAAAATTTACAACTAATCATGCAAGATCAACCAAGTTTTTTACTGCAGCGTCGCCACAACTAGTCAATGATTTTTAATAATTGAAAGTATTAATTAATGTTAGATGTTTGCACCTATGGCAGGTCGCACCTTCGTGACTTCACCCGTCGATAGAACTTTTAAACCCGCAGTGGTTTTTAAAATCAAGTTTGCTTGTGAATTGATGCCGAGGATTTTACCTTGAATTTTTTGTTTACCGACTTGGGCAGTGACCGTCTGGTTGAGCCAACAAAGTTTGGTTTGATAATCTGACAAAAAGAAACCTGATGTAAAGATCTCTTTAAACTCCCAAAAATTTTGGATAAAAAGGCTTAAAAAATGATTTATCTCATTAAATGTAGGGAGAGTATCAAATAAGTTCCCTACGTTAGGCGGTAAATTTTGTTGATTGAGGTTTAAACCAATACCAATCACTGCAATTCCCGGATGAGGCTGTTCGACTAAAATGCCAGCTACTTTTTGATCGGCCAATAATAAGTCATTGACCCATTTAATCTGCGTATTAATTTGCCAATAATTTTCAATCGTTTTGTTCAATAACCATGCAATGCCAGTCGTCAAGAGACCGGCATTATAATCCAAATCAGGCACAGCTAGTCCTAAAGATAGATAAAGTCCCCCCAAACCGGAGTGAAATTCCCGGTTGAATTTGCCATGACCTTGGGTCTGCTGATCGCTGATGACTAGATAAGCATGGTGCGAGTCAATCATATGCGCCATTTGCTGGATAATTTGGTTAGTTGAAGTGACTTGGTCGTACCAAAAAGTCTGGACAGGTAAATTACCTAATTGTTTTTGTAATAAACGCGCTTTTGTCGAAAGAAAATTCATGATACTCCTTTGAAGTAGTTTGATTTTTAAAATATTGACTTAAGTAAGCACAATTCGATTATAATAGGCAAAACATATATTATAATAATAGTTAAATTTGACTTTTAAAGCAAGTTGCAATATGATACTGCCATCAAACACTTTGATGTTTGAAATAAATTAAGGAGCTGTTGTGATCTCAATGAAACTTAATTCCAGTGAAATTCAGGCGTTAATTCCGAATCGTTTTCCCATTTTTTATATGGATGGCGTTCAGGAGATGGAAGCTGATCAGTCGATTATGGCAATCAAGAATGTGACGGTTAATGAGTCTTTTGTGAATAGTTATTTGCCAGGGCAATTTATTATGCCTTCGACTTTAATAATTGAATCATTAGCTCAAGCAGCGTCCATTTTTATTTTGAGTTCACCTAGTTTCAAAAATAAAACAGCTTATCTGGGAGGTATTCCACAAGCTGAGTTTTTAATGGATGTTAAAGCCGGCGATCAATTACAGTTAAAAGTAGAATTAAAAAAACAGCGCCAAAATATTGGCTTAGTTAGTTGTGTCGCTTTGGTTCATGATCAACCAGCGGTCACCGCAGATTTGATGTTTATTGTTGAAGACAATGAGGGTGACAACTGATAAGTTGCAATTATTTGGTCGGTAAGGTAGAGGCGAAACCTTCTTGGATGATGAAATGCAACGTATTAATCAGTTATTAACAATCGTGTACACTGACATTTTACGAGTTGAAGAACGCGAACTGAAAAAGAGCGATTTTAAAGATATTTCGGTCAAAGAAATGCATGCGATTGATGCGATTACAATGTACGAGCATAAGACCAGTTCGAAATTGGCTAAAGAATTGATGATTACACCGGGCAGCGTGACAACGATGGTCGGTAATCTAGTGCGTAAAGGTTATGTTGTGCGAATTTATGGTGAAGATGATCACCGGATTGTCCGCTTGGGTTTAACACGCAAGGGACGGTTAGTTTATCGTGCTCATGATCTATTTCATCGCCGAATGGTCGCTAAATTTATTGAAAGCTTTAATCAAAGTCAAGTGGAAATCATTGAACATGCGTTACTGAATTTGCGCGCGTTTTTGGAATTTCCAGCTCATATTGATAATACAAAGGAGTAAACAGGATGGGATTAAGAATTCAACAAACATCCTATTATGTACCACCAAAAATTGTCACGAATGATGATTTAACTCAACTGATGGAAACATCTGATGAGTGGATTACTTCGCGGACGGGAATCAAGCAGCGTCATTTGTCTGAAAATGAGCAAACTTCCGATTTAGCTTATCAAGTGGCCAAGCAGTTATTGGCCCAGGCTAATGTGGAAGCAAAAAGCGTTGATTTTATTATTGTAGCGACGATGTCTCCTGATTATCAAACTCCGTCGACCGCGGCTTTAGTTCAAGGACGTTTAGGAGCTAGTCAAGCATTTGCCTTTGATATTAGTGCGGCTTGTTCAGGGTTTATCTACGCGTTAGCTTTAGCAGATAAATTGTTGCAGGGTTCTTATCAACGAGGTTTGGTCATTGGGGCAGAAACACTGTCCAAGTTGATCGACTGGCAAGCCCGTTCAACCGCTGTTTTGTTTGGTGATGGCGCCGGTGGTGTTTTAGTGGAAGCTGCGCCGCAAGTACCGGGAATTGTGGCCGAAGATTTACAGACTTTGGGTGATCAATTTCAAGCCTTGACGGCGGGTTATTTACCTTTAAATTCAGCGTTTACGAAAGATTCGACAGAAGCCAAACAGCACTATTTTCAAATGGACGGTCATGCTGTATATCGTTTTGCGACGCATGTTGTGCCGGATTCCGTTCAAAAAGTTGTGAAACAAGCGCAGTGGTCGTTGGCTGATGTTGATCATTTTTTATTGCATCAAGCGAATGGGCGAATGCTTAAAGTAATTGCTCAACATTTGGATCAACCATTAGATAAATTTTTACAAAATGTAGCTGAATTTGGTAATACATCAGCTGCAAGTGTGCCGATTTTGTTGGCACAAAGTGTAGCCCAAGGTCTTATTACGCGTCAACAAAAATTAGTGTTAAGTGGTTTTGGTGGCGGTTTGACGGCGGGCAGTTTAGCGTTAATTTATTAAATTTAAACAAACTAAGGAGTTTTACAAATGACAGATCAAGAAATTTTTAACAAGGTAAAAGAAATTATTGTGGACCAAACTGGTGAAGATGAAGAAGCTGTGACTTTAGAAGCTAATATCAAAGATGATTTGAATGCTGATAGTTTAGATATTTTTGAAGTTATCAACGAATTAGAAGATGAATTTGACATCAAGATTGAAAATGAAGATGGCATCCAAACAGTGCAAAATTTGGTTGATTTTGTCAAAAAACAATTAGCAGAAAAGGAAGATTAACATGCAATTAAGTCCGTTTATTCAGAGTCTGGGGCTTAAGTATCCAATCTTTCAAGGTGGCATGGCGTGGGTCGCTGATGGCAAATTAGCTGCCTCTGTTTCAAACGCTGGCGGCTTGGGGATTATTGGCGCTGGGAATGCGTCTGGTGAAGTTGTGGCACACGAAATTGAAGTTGCTACTTCTTTGACGGATCGCCCGTTCGGCGTCAATGTTATGTTATTATCGCCTCATGTGGAAGAAGTTGTAAAAGTTGTGTTGGCGCATAAAGATCAAATTGCGTTAGTCACGACCGGTGCGGGTAATCCTGGCGATTACTTTACACAATTTAAGGCTGCCGACATCAAAGTGATTCCGGTTGTCGGTTCAGTAGCGTTGGCTAAAATGATGGAACGTGTGGGTGCCGATGCGGTGATTGCCGAAGGTATGGAATCTGGTGGTCATATTGGTAAACTCACGACGATGGCTTTATTGCCGCAAGTCGTTGATGCTGTCAATATTCCTGTCATTGCTGCCGGTGGAATTGCCGATGGTCGCGGTCTAGCTGCTGTGTTAATGTTAGGCGCTCAAGGTGTCCAAATGGGGACGCGCTTTTTGGTTGCGACAGAATCTAAAGTGCATCCAATTTATAAGCAAGCAGTGCTTAAGGCTAAAGATGCTAGCACGATGGTGACAGGTGATTTTGCTGGTCATCCATCCCGTGTTTTGAAAAATCAAATGGCTAAAAAATACGTGAAGTTAGAAAAAGCTGAAGCAGCAAAAGATCATCCTGATTATAGCAATATTGAAGAATTAGGTAATGGTAGTTTACGGCGAGCAGTTTTAGACGGCGATGCCAAAACTGGTGCGTATATGGCTGGTGAGATTTCGGGATTGATCAAAAAGGAACAACCAGCTGCTGAAATTTTGGAAGAAGTATATAATCAAGCTGATAAGCTTTTAAGTGGGGAGCACTAAAAATGCTAGGATTACTGTTTAGTGGTCAAGGTGCACAAAAAACAGGTGTGACACGAGATTTGTATGATCAACTACCACTTTATCGGCGTAGTTTGGATCATACGGCACAATTGTTGCAAATGGATCTTCCTAGCTTATTGTTCGATGATTACTATGCTGATAAATTGGCGCAGACACAATATGCGCAACCAGCGATTGTGGCAATGAGTTGGAGTTTGTTCCAAGTTATTAGAATTTATTTACCTAAGCAAACTTGCGGTTTAGGTTTGAGTTTGGGTGAATATAGTGCTTTAGCATGTAGTGGTTATTTGGAATTAGAGGAAGTCTTGCGGGTCATTAAGCGTCGCGGTGAATTGATGCAGCAAGCTAGCGAACAAACACCTAGCCAGATGGTTGCGATTATGAAAGTTGATTTTGCAACGGTTCATAAAACGGTGCAACAGGCGACTTCTTTAGGCGCGGTTGGTGTGGCTAATGTGAATACGCCTAGTCAAATCGTTGTCGGTGGGGTTCCAGAAGCTGTTGATCAGGTGGTCGAGCAATTGACGACACAAAATCAAGCGCGGGTTGTTCCCTTAAATGTCAGTGGCGCTTTCCATACGCCAGTGATGCAATCAATTCAAGTTCAGTTGCAACAAGAATTGCAAAAAATAGCTTGGAAGCAAGGCAACTTCCCAGTTTATAGTACAACAACCAAACGTGTTTTTGATCCGAAAACACTTACGTCGAATTTGACAGCACAATTGGTGCATACCACTTATTTTGCAGACACCTTGCAACAACTTGCTCCATTAGATAAAGTTATCGAGGTGGGTCCAGGTAAAACCTTGTTAGGCTTTACCAAAAAAGTGTTGGGCAAAATTCCATCTTATCGTTTGGATAGTTTTGATGCGTTGCAACAAACAGTAAGCGCAATGGAGGCAGCCACAAATGGATTTGAAAGATAAAGCGGTTTTAGTGACAGGTAGCTCACGTGGTATTGGTTTGGCAATTGCCCAAGAATTTGCTCGTCAGGGCAGTCATATTATCTTGAATGCTCGTCATGCGATTGATGATGAAATTAAAGCACAAATTACCCAGTATGGTGTTCAATGCTGGGATTTTAGTGCTGATGTGACTTCGATGGATTCTGCCAAAAATCTGATTGCACAAATTATGGAACAGGTCGGACATATTGATGTCGTCGTCAATAACGCTGGTATTACACGTGATGGATTATTAAACCGGATGTCAGAGGAAGATTTCAATAGTGTTTTGCAAACTAATTTGGTTGGAACTTTTAATGTGATTCGCCAAGCTTTGCGTCCAATGTATAAACAACGTTCAGGCTGCTTTATTAATTTATCTAGTGTGGTCGGCTTGACAGGTAATATTGGGCAAGCTAACTATGCGGCTAGTAAAGCAGGCATTATTGGTTTGACAAAATCCGTTGCGCAAGAAGTTGCTTTGCGCGGTTTGCGTTGCAACGCGATTGCTCCAGGAATGATTGATACACAAATGACGCAAGCTTTAAGTGCGAAACGTCAGGAAGAGATTGTTGCACAAGTGCCGCTGAAACGATTTGGTCAAATTCAAGAAATCGCCCAAACGGCTGTTTTTTTGGCTCAAAATGACTATATTACTGGTCAAACCATTACCGTTGACGGCGGATTGACCATGCAGTAAGGAGATAATAATGACAAGAGTTGTGATTACGGGATTAGGCGCACTAACCCCCATTGGTAATGATACCGCTAGTTTTCAAGCTGGTCTGGACGCTCAAAAGGTAGGTTTTGAACCGATTACACATTTTGATCCGGCCAAAACTGGCGTCAGTGTGGCAGGACAATTAGATGATTTTGATCCCTTGCAGCATTTAACTAAAAAAGATCTCAAACGGATGGATGCTTTTTCTCAATATGCGGTCTATGCTAGTGATGAGGCTATGGCTCAAGCACAAATTACGTCGGAAAATACTGATGAGAATCGTTTTGGTGTGATTTGGGGTAGTGGAATCGGCGGATTGACTACGATTCAAGAGCAAGTTACCAAAATGAACGCTAAGGGTGCAGATCGCGTGTCGCCGATGTTTGTGCCGACTGCGATTGCGAATATGGCCGCGGGTAATTTGTCCATGCGTTATCAGGCTCATGGCATTAGTACAACGATTGTAACTGCATGTGCTTCTAGTACGAATGCGATTGGTGAAGCATATCGTCAAATCAAAGACGGTCGCAGTGATGTGATGATTACAGGCGGTTCAGAAGCATCCATTAACCAAATTGGGATTGCAGGTTTTGCAGCTTTATCAACTTTATCTACCGCGACTGATCCGACCAAAGCGAGTTTGCCATTTGATATTAATCGTTCGGGTTTTGTCATGGGTGAAGGTGCAGGTGCTTTGGTACTGGAATCATTAGAACATGCTCAGGCTCGTCATGCACAAATTTTAGGTGAAATTGTTGGTTATGGTGCTACATCTGATGGTTATCATATTACTTCACCTGATCCTAAGGGTACACAGGCTGCACGGGCCATGACTTTGGCTATGCAAGAAGCGAAGATTACGCCACAACAAGTTGGTTATATCAATGCTCACGGAACGGGGACAAAAGGTAACGATTCTGCAGAATCAAAGGCCATCCAACAAGTTTTTGGTGCTGATAATCAAGTTTTGGTTTCGAGTACGAAAAGTATGACCGGACATTTGTTGGGGGCCGCGGGTGCTGTGGAAGCAGTGGCAACAACTTTGGCATTACAGTCTGGTAAATTACCGGTCAATGTTGGCATTACAAAACAAGATCCTGACTGTGATGTTCATTTGGTGACGGCGGATAATGTGCAACAACAAACTGATTATGCGTTAAGCAACTCATTTGGTTTTGGTGGACATAATGCTGTTTTGGCAATGAAGAGGTGGCAAGCATAATGACGTTTGAAGAAATTCAAGCTTTAACAAAACAAGTTAATCAAAGTAATATTAACGAACTTGATTTAGAATTTGACGGCGGTCATTTGTATTTGAGCAAACAATCTGCTGCTTCTATGACACAGCCGCAACAATCATCCCCAGTAGCTGCTAATCCTGCAATAACGCCGGTAGCTGCGGTACCAGAATCCTCAGCGGCTGCTTTACCACAGATTAAAGCACCTTTGGTGGGAATTGTTTATTTACAACCAGCGCCTGATCAAGCCCAATTTAAGCAAGTTGGCGATCAAGTTGCAGTGGGCGATGTGGTTTGTGTGATTGAAGCCATGAAAATGATGACAGAAGTTAAAAGCGAAATTAGTGGCGTCATTAGCGACATTTTGGTATCGAATGAAGAAGTTGTTGAATACGATCAACCATTATTTACAGTGACGCCACAATAGTTGAGAAGGGAAATTACTTAATGGAAAATAATCAGCATGTTTTAGATACTGTTCAAATCCAAAAAATTATTCCACATCGTTATCCAATGCTATTAGTGGATCGAATTTTGGATTATCAACCGGGAGAATATGCCATCGGTCGGAAGAACGTTTCGATTAATGAAGAATTTTTTCAAGGACATTTTCCAGGCAATCCAGTTATGCCCGGAGCTTTAATTGTTGAAGCTTTGGCACAAACAGGAGCAATTGCATTATTGACTTTACCTGAATTTCAAGGGAAGACGGCTTATTTTGGCGGTTTGAAACGGGTTAAATTTCGTCAAATGGTTCGCCCCGGCGACAGTTTGCGTTTAGAAGTAAAATTAGATAAGCTACGTGGCAATATTGGCGTTGGCAAGGCAAAAGCATATGTTGATGAACAAGTTGCTTGCTCAGGTGAACTGACTTTTGCAATTCAGTAGGTGATGTGAAGAATGTTAAACAAAGTTTTGATTGCTAACCGCGGCGAAATTGCGGTGCGGATTATTCGGGCTTTACGTGAATTAAACATTGCTTCGGTTGCTGTTTATTCGACCGCTGATAAAGATGCTCAACATGTCAAAGAAGCAGATGAGGCAATTTGTATTGGCAGTGCGCAACCGGCTAGTTCGTATTTAAATATGCAAAATATTGTGAGTGCGGCTCTTTTAACGGGTGCTCAAGCAATTCATCCAGGCTATGGTTTCTTATCAGAAAGCGATGAGTTTGCGCAATTATGTACAGAATGTCATTTGATTTTCATCGGTCCTTCGGCGCAAACGATTGCGTTGATGGGCAATAAAGCTAATGCCCGCATTACAATGCAACAAAATGATGTGCCTGTAATTCCTGGCAGTGATGGTTTCGTTAAGGACGCTGATGAAGCGTTGGTGGTTGCAAAAAAAGTTGGCTTTCCAGTGATGCTCAAGGCTGCTGCTGGTGGCGGTGGTAAGGGAATTCGCAAAGTTTATGAACCTAAAGATTTGAAGGCTTCTTTCATACAGGCTCAAGAAGAGGCACAATTATCTTTTGGTGATTCACATATGTATTTAGAGAAAATTATTTCTCCAGCTAAGCATATTGAAGTCCAGATTATGGCCGATCAAGCTGGTCATGTCGTGGCTTTGCCCGAGCGAGACTGCTCATTACAAAGACGTCAGCAAAAAGTTTTAGAAGAAACGCCTTGTGTGGCGATTAATGAGCAAGAACGTCAGCATTTACAGCAATTAGCCATTCGAGCAGTGCAAGCCATTCATTATGAAAATGTTGGCACGATTGAATTTTTGATGGATCCGGATCATCATTTTTATTTCATGGAAATGAACACGCGTATTCAAGTAGAACATTCTATTACTGAAGAAGTAGCGCAAGTTGATCTCGTTCAAGAACAGTTGAAAATTGCGTCAGGACTTGATTTGTCTATGCAACAAAGTGATGTCCAAATTCATGGTCATGCAATTGAAGCGCGGATTAATGCAGAAGATCCTAAAAAGAATTTTCAACCACAAGCCGGTCAAGTACAGCAAATGGCGTGGCCCGGTGGTTTGGGAATTCGGATTGAAAGTGGCATTATTAGCGGTGACACTGTCTCACCCTTTTATGATTCCATGATTATTAAAATTATTGCTTCGGGACCGAATCGTGATTTAGTTTTGCGACGGATGTTGAATGCTTTACGGGAATTTAAAATTACTGGTATTACCACCAATCGGGAATTTTTGATGACGTTATTACAGCAAAAACAAGTTCAACAAGGCGGTTATTTGACGACTTATATTGATCGGGAATTTTTGCCCGCTTATTTAGCTACGGATAAAGAATTGGAGGCTCAACATGAGTGAAAATCATTTTGCGCCTCATCCTAGTCAGGCTTTAAATAGTTATCATCAAAATGTACCCCGAGGAATTTTTCGTTATTGTCCGCACTGTGGCTTAAAATTTTATTTTCGCCGTGCCGGCAAATATCAGATGTGCCCCGAATGTGGTTATGGTTTTCGAGTAAATGCCCATCAACGTTTAAAAATGTTGACAAAAGTCTTCGAAGAATGGGATAAAGATGTCACAACCACTGATCCGCTTGATTTTCCAGATTATCAGGATAAATTACGCAAGGCACGTTCTAAAACCAAACTCAGTGATTCGGTTTTAACAGGTAAAGCACAGATTAAGGATCATGAAGTAGCTTTAGGCATTATGGATCCAAATTTTATTATGGGTAGTCTAGGAACAGCGACAGGTGAGCGGTTGACACGTTTGTTTGAACAAGCAACACAACAGCAATTACCAGTCGTGTTATTGACAGCTTCTGGTGGTGCGCGAATGCAAGAGGGTATTCACTCTTTGATGCAGATGGCTAAAGTTTCGCAAGCGGTCAACGCACATCGTCAAGCGGGTTTATTGTATATTGTCATTTTGATGGATCCGACCACCGGCGGCGTCACGGCTAGTTTTGCTTCTCAGGCTGATATTACATTGGCAGAACCGAAGGCGTTATTAGGTTTTGCGGGACGACGGGTCATTGAGCAGACGATTAATCGTCAGTTGCCTCCTGATTTTCAGAGTGTGGAAAATGCTTACCAAAATGGTTTTATTGACGCTTTGGTTCCACGGACGCAACAGGTGGCTAAATTAGATCAGTTGTTAACAATTTTTGAAGCGCAAAAGTGGGGAGGTTTTCATCATGAGTGATCAACAAGTTAAATCAATTATTGAAGGCGCTCGTAGTGATGCCAAAGCAGATTTGTGTCCATTAATTGATCAACTATTTCCCGATTTTTTTGCTTGTCATGGCGATCGTGTTGCAGCCGATGATCCGGCAATTATTGCGGGCTTTGCGACCATTGAACAACATGCAGTAGCAGTTGTAGCGACTAACAAGGGTCGTGAACTCAAAGAACGTTTGTCGACGCATTTTGGAAGTCCGACACCACAAGGTTATCGTAAAGCTTTGCGGATGATGCAAACGGCAGAACGATTGGGCGTGCCGATTATTTCCTTGATTAATACACCTGGAGCTTATCCCGGTGAAGAAGCAGAGATTAGTGGTCAAGGTCAAGTTTTGGCCCAAAGCATTAGTTCAATGTTGCAACTCAAGACGCCTATTTTAACAATTATTATTGGTGAAGCTGGTTCTGGTGGTGCGTTGGCTTTAGCTTGTGCTGATCAAGTTTGGATGCTAGAACACAGTATGTATACGGTTTTGTCGCCGGAAGGTTTTGCTTCTATCATGTGGAAGGATTCCAAATTAGCTGCGCAAGCCGCGCAAATGATGCATATTGAACCAGAATGGTTGCAACAACAACAGATTATTGAAAAATTATTGCCAGAAAAAATTTTGGATAATCAAGCGCATGATTTACAGCAACTAATTGTTCAACAATTGACTGAATTTGATCAAATTTCATTAGATGAATTGTTAGTCAAACGACAAGCCCGTTTTCGGAAATTTTAACAGTTCTATTTAAAATAAAAAAGCCGCTTTTAGTGCAGTGATATTTCTCCGTAAGTAGGATTTTCAGAGATTTATCAAATGACTAAGGGCGGTTTTTACAATGCAGTCAAGGCAGCAATTAAACCGAAGATAAAGCCTGCAGCGTTGCAAACAGCGATGGGAATATCGCGTTCTTCTTTACATAATGCATAAATGACCCACAACAAACCATTTAGTAAGGCAGCCGTGGGTTGAATCGGGTTGCCTTTGAGACCATGTAAATTATTAATAATTTGTGGGATGTAAGATACGTACATTAAAATTGAAGCGACGGATGCAATCCAACCGAGAATCGGAATAAATTTGTTTGATTTCATTGCTCAACTTCCTTATTATTTTTCACAAGAATACTACATTATAAGAATGGATGTGTGAAAAAAGCAATATTGATTTCATAGAATTAACTATGCAATCCCTAGGCGTTGATCATTTTTTGAACAGTCACATTTACATTTGAACTTTGGGCAATCATGGAAATAACCGAAGAACCGGCCGCACCGGTTTGAATAATCGCTGACAGGTCATTTTCGGTAATTCCGCCGATAGCTACAATAGGTTTTACAGCGACTTGCACTAATTTTTTTAAACCAGACAATCTGATGACTTGGGCAGCATCGGCTTTTGACTGTGTGGGATAAATGGGACCACAACCGTAATAAGCAATTTGAGGAATTGAGTTGGCCGCTAAAATTTCGGCAGTCTTGGAACAAGATAGACCAATAAACATAGAATCTTGAACTTGGTCTACAACTTGCTGGATATTTTGATCAGTTTGACCAACATGAATACCCTCAGCGTGTACTTGTTGAGCTAGTCTGACATCATCATCTATGATCAAAGGAACTTGATAATCTTGGCAAAGTTGATGCAATTGTTGGGCCATTTTGAGACGTTGATCAGCATTTAATTGTGAATTCGCCCCCTTGTCACGAAATTGAAATGCAGTGATACCAGCTTTTAGAGCTTGTTCGACAAGACTTAGCAAATTAGTGTTTGGTAATAAATCTTGGGTACCACAGATGAAGTATGCTTTGAGTATTTGAGGATTAAATTTTATCATCATGACAACTCCTGACCGGCCCAGTGATTCAAAGGTCCATGACCATGACCAACTTGAATGGTTTGCGCAATTGCTTGTGAAATATAATTTTTCGCGATTTGCAGTGCCTGAATGATACTGTGTCCCTTAGCCAATTCGGCAGTAATACAGGCTGACAATGTATCACCGGTGCCATGAGTCCTTTTAGTGTCAATTCTCGGTGCACTGAGCCACTGTTCGTGACCATTTGCCAAAAGAACATAGTCTTGCACTTTTTCGCCTACTTTATGGCCACCTTTGATTACAATATTTTTGGCACCCATTTGCTGCATCATTTGCGCAGCACGTTTAAAATCAGATGGTGTATCAATGGTTTGGCCCACAATTTTTTCAGCTTCTAGCAAATTTGGCGTTAAAATGGTGGCTAAAGGAAAGAGTTCTGTAATCATGGTTTTAATAGCATCTTCTTCTAATAAAATGGCTCCACCTTTGGCAACCATGACAGGGTCGACAGTCAACGGTCCAAAATCGTATTGACGGAGATTATTGGCAACTGCTAAAACGTGTTCCTTGTCGCCAAGCATGCCTGTTTTGCAAGCTTTAATTTGAAAATCCGCCGCAAGACTAGCACATTGAGCATTAATCATATCAATGGGTAACATCAAAGATTTTTGCACGCCCAAAGTATTTTGCGCGGTTACGGCGACGACAACAGCGGTTCCAAAGACATGGCGAGCTTCCATAGTTTTGAGATCAGCCATGATACCAGCACCGCCACCCGAATCGGTTCCAGCTAAAGTTAACGTCTGTGGAAAACTATTCACATTTGTCATCAGTTTCAACCTCCCGATAACGGGCAATTTTGGTTATCTGTTCAATAGTGGTGAATTGTAATTGATCTAAGAGTCGCATAATAAAAGTGCCAGATCCCATCTTTTTTTCTTGGCTGGCAGTTAGTTCACCGATACAAGCAAAAACTAATGCTGCAACGGCGGCAGCTTGAAAATCATCTCCATCAGCAACGGCTAAAAAGGCAGCGACAATACTTGACAACATGTCACCAGAACCAACATGTGTGGCAAACAAGGGTGTACCGTTAGAGACTTTGGTGACACGTTGTCCATCTGTGATAATATCAGTGGCACCACTTAGCAAAATAGTACAATGGAATTTTTGCGCGGCGACTTGTGCGATTTTGGTTAAATCACTAGATCCACCACCAGCATCAATTCCGTGAGCTTGCCAATCAAAACCTGCCAAGGCAGCAATTTCACCCGCATTACCGCGAATGACGTTGACTTGAAATTGGTTTAATAATTCTAAGGCTACCTGCTTGCGATAAGTAATCGCTGCGACGGCGACGGGATCTAATACAACTGGTTTATGGGCTTGGTTGGCCTGTTTTCCCATGGCACGCAAATGGGTAATTTGGGCTTGGGTAAAGGCACCTAAATTTAGAGCTACTGCATTGCAGATTTTGACCATTTCATCAGTTTCAGCAATTTCTTCTGACATAATTGGCGATGCCCCCAAAGCGTTTAAGCCGTTGGCAACATCTTGTACAGTGACAAAGTTAGATAGATTTAAAATTACAGGATTAACTTCCCGTAATTTATTCAATAAAGATAATTTCATTAGCGTTTCCTCTCCAAAACTCGATTTTATGCGAGGAAATTTCAATTAACGTCCCTACGCAAGTGCTAACTTACAGGTTCAAAGGGTTCAAAAAATTGTCTCAGCCAGATAGGTACCCCTCGCATAACTTCATCATAGCAAACTTTCATTCAAAATGTTAGCGCTTTAAATGGAAAGAATAGAATTTTAAAATAGAAAATTCATAATTTTGCTTTAAAATTATCTGATAGGCAGTACTTTTATTGTTTTAAATGGTTATAATTGAGTTTCTTTAAAAACTAATCAGCATTCAGAAAGGGTGATTTGGATGCGATACTGTCCACAGTGTGGCGCCAAAATAAATAGTAAAGCAAAAAAATGTCCAATTTGCGGTTATCAGTTTGGTCAATCAGCATCACGAAATGTTAATCAAATTGATGAGCAAGCTCCACAAAAATATTCGCGATCACAGAAATATCATCACTCAACGGGCAAGCCAGCGCTCAATTTTGCAAAATGGCTCAAAGATAACCCGTTAGTTTTAATTTTAGCGATTATTTTTGTTATTTTGACGTATTTTTATGTAGGTAAAGTTGTTAGTTTTCTAGCAGCGTTGGTATTAATTTTTGGTGGGTATTGGCATGCTAACCATCGTCAAACTAATTTGGATACTAAAATTAAACGAGCTTTTGGACATGCTCAACAGCCGATTCAAAATAATTTGCGGCCTTTAAAAACTAATAAAACTTTACCTCAGCAATATCAACAACCAGATTTAACACAACCGGTCCCAATACAAGCAAATCCTCAAATCGTGGAAGTTTCGCAGGCCAAACTGACAAGTGGTTCAGGCCCAAAAGCTTCACGATCATGGCTATTGCTGATCGTAGCTGCTATTTTGTTGTCCAGTAGTTATTGGCCTGGATTTTTTAGTGCCAATCCACTCACGATTTTATTAGGGACGAACGCCACGGCTAATCCATCGCTCGCCCAAACTGTTCAGCAAGCATTATCATTATTAAATTATTATTTTCATTTACAATTGAATCCTGCTTTAAGTTTATGGATTATTGCTATAGGTCCTTTGTCGGTTCTTTTTGGCGCGCTAATGCCAAATCATTTTGGTAAAAAGTTAGCTAATTGGGGAGCTTCTTTGAGTGTGATTTTTTATCTTGGTGGCGTTGCCATTTTGCATTTGATCTTTAGTTCTATTTCTAATGTTGAACTTCAGATTCCCTTTGCCGTGGGCACTACGGGCCATTTGATTTTGGGAATTAGTATCTTGCTATGGATTTTAACGTTGTGGGATGGTCATCAATTCAAACAAAAATATGTTCGTTATTGAGCAAGTGTTGAGATATGGTATGATATTGTTGAATTGATAGTTGTTTGAGCAATTATGTGAGGCGATGATTAGTGAAAATATTAGTTGTTGACGATGATCAAGATATTGTAGAGTTATTGAGTATTTATTTAAAAAATGAGGGTTATCAGTCTATTATTGCCAATACAGGTGAAGAGGCCTTAATGCAGTTAAAAAACAATTCGGATGTGGCCTTGATGATCTTAGATATCATGATGCCTGGTATGTCAGGGATTGATGTCATCAAAACATTACGCGAGGATTCACAAATTCCGATTATTGTGGTTTCCGCTAAGACAAGTGACTTGGACAAAATTCAAGGTTTAGTAACTGGAGCTGATGATTATGTTGCAAAACCATTTAATCCACTGGAGGTAATGGCTCGCGTGAAGTCTTTATTGCGCCGCAGCAATAGTCGTGATCCGGAACTAGACAAATTAGAAGTTGGACCGTTAACGATCGATAAAACTTCACATGAAGTAGTTACAGATGCGGGCATTCAAGTCCAGTTGACGGCTTTAGAGTTTGGCATTTTATATTTATTAGCGAGCCATCCGAATCGGGTATTTTCAGCCGACGAAATTTTTGAACGAGTTTGGAAGCAGGAAAATGTCGTTTCCGCTAAAACAGTAATGGTCCATGTGAGTCATTTACGCGATAAAATTGAAGAAGCTGCAAATGGTGAACAAGTCATCAAAACTGTTTGGGGTGTGGGCTACAAAGTGGAGGCCTAAAAATGAGACGCAAGGGATGGATTTGGCGCCTCATTTTAGTGATTAGCGGTATTCTTTTGTTACTGTTGGGGAGTCAATTTTTTTTATTTTGGTTTCAATTGATTCCTTATTCTAATGGATTAGTTTTGCTCTTTATAGTTCTAGACCTTGGTTTGGGGGCGCTGATTGGATATCAAGATTTTTTGCACCAGCAGTTAAAGCAAACCCGCCAAGTATTTCAAACAGTGTTGTTGTCCGCACCAACGGCTCAGTCAATAACAACTAAACAAGTGGTCATTCCGGAGTTGAAGTGTCTGGTTCAACAAATGAATGATATGATTCAGGCAACGCAAATATCTATGCAGCAGCAAGAACGTATGGAGCGTAGTAAAGATGAATTGATTACTAATGTTAGTCATGATTTGCGTACGCCGTTAACTTCCATTATCGGTTTTTTAGGTTTGATTGAGCAAAATCCACAACAGAATGTGGAGAATGTTCAAAAATATGTGCATATTGCTTATCAAAAATCCTTACAACTTCGATCATTGGTTAATGACTTATTTGAATATGTACGAGCTAATAATTCACAGACAAAATTGAATCTGCAAGAATTTGATATGATCCAAATGTTGGAGCAAATTGATGCAGATTTTGAATTAGAAGCCAAAAAGCAAGGTATTAAAATAGAAGTAGTCAGTGATCGTCAGCAGATTATGATGCGTGCAGACAGTCAAAAATTAGGTCGAGTATTTAATAATTTAGTCAGTAATGCTTTGAAGTATGGGCAAGGTGCTGATCATATTTGGCTGAAGGCACAGGAACAAAATCAACAAGTGATTTTACAAGTGGCTAATAATGGGCAACCGATTCGTGTATGTGATCAGGAGCATTTGTTTGATCGATTTTATCGTGTTGATCAATCTCGTTCTAGTAAAACGGGTGGTACTGGTTTAGGTTTAGCAATTGCTAAAAGTTTGGTTCAGCTGCAACAAGGTGCCATTGAAGTGATTTCTGATCCGCAACTAACTTGTTTTAAAATTGTTTTACCCAAAAATTTAGCTAATGAAGGAGATAAAGCATGACGTTAATTTTAAATGGTTGTATTTTATTGTTGCAGGAGCATCAACTACTGGAGTATGCAGACATTGTTTTTGATAATGAAATTACTTCAGTAACTTATGATTCAAGGCAAGCCACTAAGGACGGCATGTTTTTTTGCAAAGGTACACATTTCGAGGAGAAGTATCTACGTCAGGCACAAGCCAATGGGGCAACGACCTATGTTTCAGAAATTGCTTATCCTGAGATTAAGGGCATGAATGCATTAATTGTCAATGATGTGCAAAAAGCGATGGCGTTGTTAGGGGCAGCTTTTTATAATTATCCTCAAAATGATTTATTTATCATAGCTTTTACGGGAACTAAGGGTAAAACGACTTCATCTTATTTTACGCACAGTGTTTTGCAAAATTATTCTAATAAAAAGACAGCCTTGTTTTCTACGGTAGACCGGATCTTGGGACCTAATCCTGATCAAAAATTTAAATCTAATTTAACAACGCCAGAATCTTTGGATTTATTTCATGATATGCGTGAAGCTGTGAATAGTGGTATGAAATATTTGGTAATGGAAGTGTCATCACAAGCCTATAAGCGTAATCGTGTTTATGGTTTGAAGTATGATGTGGGTTTTTTCTTGAATTTGACACCCGATCATATCGGACCGAATGAGCATCCCAATTTGGCAGATTATTTGCATTGTAAGCTACAGTTGTTGGTGAATGCTAAACGTTGTGTCATTAATGCGGATACAGCATATTTTGAAGAAGTTTATCAAGCTGCTAAGGCAACTACACAACCTGAGAATATTTACCTTTTCGCCCACGCAGGTGGCAACGATCAGCATGCAGATTTTGTTTATCAAAATCAAGAAAGTACTTTATCAGAAAATGAATTTTGTTTGAAAGCACAAACCAAAAAAGCAATGAACCTCAAAATAGCGGGTCAGTATCAATTGAGTTTGATCGGTGATTTTAATGAAGCTAACGCGACTGCAGCGATTGTCGGTGCAGGTCTGGCGGGAGCATCGTACGAGTTGGCCAAAACTTCGATTTGTGATGTGACGATTCCCGGGCGGATGGAATCTTTAAAAACCAAAGATCACGGAACTATTTATGTAGATTATGCACATAATTACGGCAGTATGTCAGTCTTATTGGGCTTTTTGAAAAAGAAGTATCCGCATTCTAAAATTATTGTTGTGGTTGGTAGTACTGGCGATAAAGGAGTCTCACGACGTGCAGGTTTCGCTAAAGCGTTGAATGAAAATGCTGATGTAACTTATTTGACGACTGATGATCCAGGTTTTGAAGATCCCAAGCAAATTTGTCAAGAAATTGATGCAAAAATTGATCATAATAGGGTACTAGTCAAGACGATTCTAGATCGGCAAGAAGCCATTAAAATTGCGATTTTGCACAGTCGTGCTCAGGATATTGTTGTTTTGGCTGGTAAAGGTGAAGATGGTTATCAAAAAATCAAGGGTCGAGATATTGCTTATCCTAATGATTTAAAGGTGGCCCAACAAGTAATCGCAGAGATTGAGGCATAAATCAGTGAAAGATTTTTTTACAGTGATCGGTGGCATGGGCACGGCGGCAACTGAAAGTTTTATTCGTTTACTAAATCAACGTACCCCAGCGCAAAATGATCAAGATTTTTTAAATTATATTTTGGTAAATCATGCGAGTGTACCAGATCGGACAAATTATATTTTGGATCATCAACGACCTAGTTTTTATCCTGATTTGTTAGAGGATATTCAGCAGCAGAGTTTTTTGAATCCGGCTTTTATGGTAATTATTTGTAATACAGCTCATTTCTTTTATGATCAATTACAGCGACAAACTACAGTTCCGTTGTTGCATATGCCTAGAGTTGCAGTAGCAAGATTAAAGCAAAAGTATCCACACGTCAAAAAAGTAGGCTTAATCGCTACACAAGGAACTTTAAAAGATGAAGTTTACACTAATGAATTACAAAGGCAAGGTTTGAGTTATACTTTAGGCGATCAGAAGTTGCAAGATGATGTTATGTCTTTAATTTATAACCATATTAAGCAAAAAGACGAAGTTGATGCTTCATTGTATCATCAGATTTTACAGCGCATGTATGACGAATTTGGTGCACAAGCAATTATTTTAGGGTGTACAGAATTGTCTTTAGCGCAAGAAAAGGCTCCGGAACATTCTTATCCAGTGATTGATGCACAAAGCATTATGGTCGACACTTGTGTTACTTTAGGTCAAAAATTGCGTCATGGTCAAGCAATTAAGATTCAACATGGTCTTATAGTGAATAGCTAAAATTGCCTTGGAATTATCGTAACTATAATATATAATTAACAAGCTTAAATATTAATGGAATCATTAGATGAATGATGCTTTGGTATTTTGTGCTAAAAATTATTAAAGACTTTGAGGTTAATTTGATTAATGAAGAATTTAGATTCCAATAAACCGTTGTTACAACGCAATCAAAAAGTTTCAATGCAAACGCAACATCAAATGAGTAGTCATCGATTTTTAAAAGTTTTTGCGTTAATAATGATTATGGCTTTTTTTGTCGTTGGTGCTTATGGCTTTCGGATTTATTCACAGGCTAGTAATGCCTTGGGGCACGCTTATAAGCCTACAAGTAATTTACATCCTTCTAAAGCAATTGCTCAGCGTAAGCCGGTAACGATTTTGTTATTAGGTGTAGATACTGGTGGTGAAGGTCGTGATGATCGTGGTAATTCAGATACGATGATTGTGGCTACGATTAATCCTAAGACTAAGAAAACCGTATTAATGAGTATTCCTCGAGATACGTTGACGCAAATTTATGGGGTAAAAAATAATAAGCATATTATTCAAAAGATCAATTCGGCCTATAATTTAGGAGAATCAGAAGCTGCGGTTAAAACAGTTCAAAAACTAGTTAATATTAAAGTGGATAATTATATTACGTTAGACTTTCATTCTTTGCCCAAAATTGTTGATGCTGTGGGTGGTGTGGAAGTGAATGCGCCGTTTGCTTTCAGTTATGATGGTAGTAGTTTTCACAAGGGTAAGCAGGTAATTAATGGGAAGCAGAGCTTATCGTATGCTCGGATGCGTTACGAGGATCCAGACGGTGATTATGGACGACAAATGCGTCAGCGCCAAGTTATTACGGGTATTGTTAAAAAAGCTACTTCTTTGAGTACTTTGCCTAACTTGCAAAAAGTATTAAATAGTATTTCTAATTCGATGAGTACCAATCTATCTTTGGATGATATTACGGCGTTGGTACAATACTATCGTGGTGCATCTAAAAATATAGATTCAGATCATTTGCAAGGAATGGGAACTTTAATTGACAATGTTTCGTATGAAGTAGCTCCCACTAAAGAATTGCAACGTGTATCGAATAAATTGCGAACTAGTGTCGGTGAAAATAAAGAAGAATTGAGTAATACAGAAACAAGACAAAATTACTATAATAAAACACGTAATAATTTTAATTTCAATTCTAAAGCTAATCAAAATTATGTAATTTACGATACCAATTTGTCGGATGAATATTTAATTGATAAATAAAAAAATGCCTATCGATCCCAGTCGGTAGGCATTTTCAAAATAAAAATCAAAAAAGATGCAAAAAGGGGTTGCAAAAGAAGAAAAAAGTTGATAATATATTTTCTGTTGTCAATGAGTCATGTTCGTCACTGCTAAATGATTTAAAAAAGCAGTTGACAAGCTCATGATAAGATGATAAACTAAACAAGCGGCATAATCAAGTGCTGTGAGCAAAAAAGTAGATCTTTGAAAACTGAACAAAGTTTCTTTTTAACCAAAGTGCTGGGTTCGCAAGAACCCGTCAATAAAAGCAATAAATAAAGAAGACAAAGAACGTTAGAGTTCAGAGTCTGAGTCACAAACTAAAAATGAGAGTTTGATCCTGGCTCAGGACGAACGCTGGCGGCGTGCCTAATACATGCAAGTCGAGCGAGCGGAACTAACAGAATACCTTCGGGTAGGAAGATAAGGAAGCGAGCGGCGGATGGGTGAGTAACACGTAGGTAACCTGCCCTTCAGTGGGGGATAACAATTGGAAACAGTTGCTAATACCGCATAAGCCTTCTAATCACATGATTGGGAGTTAAAAGACGGTTTCGGCTGTCACTGAAGGATGGACCTGCGGCGTATTAGCTAGTTGGTAAGGTAACGGCTTACCAAGGCAATGATACGTAGCCGACCTGAGAGGGTAAACGGCCACATTGGGACTGAGACACGGCCCAAACTCCTACGGGAGGCAGCAGTAGGGAATCTTCCACAATGGACGAAAGTCTGATGGAGCAACGCCGCGTGGATGAAGAAGGTTTTCGGATCGTAAAATCCTGTTGTTGAAGAAGAACGTATTTGAGAGTAACTGCTCAGATAGTGACGGTATTCAACCAGAAAGTCACGGCTAACTACGTGCCAGCAGCCGCGGTAATACGTAGGTGGCAAGCGTTGTCCGGATTTATTGGGCGTAAAGGGAGCGCAGGCGGTTTTTTAAGTCTGAATGTGAAAGCCCTCAGCTTAACTGAGGAATTGCATCGGAAACTGGAGAACTTGAGTGCAGAAGAGGAGAGTGGAACTCCATGTGTAGCGGTGAAATGCGTAGATATATGGAAGAACACCAGTGGCGAAGGCGGCTCTCTGGTCTGTAACTGACGCTGAGGCTCGAAAGCATGGGTAGCGAACAGGATTAGATACCCTGGTAGTCCATGCCGTAAACGATGAGTGCTAAGTGTTGGGAGGTTTCCGCCTCTCAGTGCTGTAGCTAACGCAATAAGCACTCCGCCTGGGGAGTACGACCGCAAGGTTGAAACTCAAAGGAATTGACGGGGGCCCGCACAAGCGGTGGAGCATGTGGTTTAATTCGAAGCAACGCGAAGAACCTTACCAGGTCTTGACATCTCCTGCAAGTTGTAGAGATACAAGGTTCCCTTCGGGGACAGGAAGACAGGTGGTGCATGGTTGTCGTCAGCTCGTGTCGTGAGATGTTGGGTTAAGTCCCGCAACGAGCGCAACCCTTGTTACTAGTTGCCAGCATTAAGTTGGGCACTCTAGTGAGACTGCCGGTGACAAACCGGAGGAAGGTGGGGACGACGTCAAATCATCATGCCCCTTATGACCTGGGCTACACACGTGCTACAATGGATGGTACAACGAGAAGCAAACTCGTGAGGGCAAGCAGAACTCTAAAAACCATTCTCAGTTCGGATTGCAGGCTGCAACTCGCCTGCATGAAGTTGGAATCGCTAGTAATCGTGAATCAGCATGCCACGGTGAATACGTTCTCGGGCCTTGTACACACCGCCCGTCACACCATGAGAGTTTGTAACACCCAAAGCCGGTGGGGTAACCTTTATAGGAGCTAACCGTCTAAGGTGGGACAAATGATTAGGGTGAAGTCGTAACAAGGTAGCCGTAGGAGAACCTGCGGCTGGATCACCTCCTTTCTAAGGAAAATAACGGAAAGCACTTTGTAGAAACTTTGTTTAGTTTTGAGAGGTCTACTCTCAAACATTAGTACTTTGAAAACTGAATATTAAGAGAAAAGACACCGAGAAACGAAGAAGAATTAAGAAATAGGTTAAGATAATAAGGGCGCACGGTGGATGCCTAGGTACTAGGAGCCGAAGAAGGACGCAACGAACAGCGAAATGCTCCGGGGAGTTGTAAGTAAACGAAGATCCGGAGATATCCGAATGGGGGAACCCGGCTAAGATAAAGCTTAGTCACACTTGGTCGAAAGATGAAGTGGGGAAGACGTGGTGAACTGAAACATCTAAGTAGCCACAGGAAGAGAAAGAAAAATCGATTTCCGTAGTAGCGGCGAGCGAAGTGGAAAGAGCCCAAACCAAAGAGCATGCTTTTTGGGGTTGTAGGACTGCGAAGTGAGATAGTGGAAGATAGTCGAATCAGTTGGGAAACTGAGCTAGAGAGAGTGAAAGCCTCGTAGACGAAATCAGAAGCGCTCTAGCAGGATCCTGAGTACGGCGGGGCACGTGAAACCCCGTCGGAATCCGGGAGGACCATCTCCCAAGGCTAAATACTCCCTAGTGACCGATAGAGAACAAGTACCGTGAGGGAAAGGTGAAAAGCACCCCGGAAGGGGAGTGAAATAGATCCTGAAACCGTGTGCCTACAAGTAGTCAGAGCTCGTTAAAGAGTGATGGCGTGCCTTTTGTAGAATGAACCGGCGAGTTACGTTTGCGTGCGAGGTTAAGTTGAGAAGACGGAGCCGAAGCGAAAGCGAGTCTGAATAGGGCGAGTAAGTACGTAGATGTAGACCCGAAACCAAGTGACCTACCCATGTCCAGGTTGAAGGTGCGGTAAAACGCACTGGAGGACCGAACCCACGTAAGTTGAAAA
The DNA here is from genome assembly GCF_023380265.1 of Bombilactobacillus folatiphilus. Classification (NCBI taxonomy): domain Bacteria; kingdom Bacillati; phylum Bacillota; class Bacilli; order Lactobacillales; family Lactobacillaceae; genus Bombilactobacillus; species Bombilactobacillus folatiphilus. The sequence goes on along the minus strand of NZ_CP093366.1, from coordinate 1,528,139 downwards.
TTGCGGGGATGAGGTGTGGGTAGCGGTGAAATTCCAAACGAACTTGGAGATAGCTGGTTCTCTCCGAAATAGCTTTAGGGCTAGCCTCAGGGAGAGGATCTTGGAGGTAGAGCACTGTTTGAACTAGGGGCCCGTCATGGGTTACTGAATTCAGACAAACTCCGAATGCCAAAGATCTATACCTGGGAGTCAGACGGTGAGTGATAAGATCCATCGTCGAAAGGGGAACAGCCCAGATCACCAGTTAAGGTCCCAAAATCCATACTAAGTGGAAAAGGAAGTGGAACTGCTTAGACAACTAGGATGTTGGCTTAGAAGCAGCAACTCATTTAAAGAGTGCGTAATAGCTCACTAGTCGAGTGGTTCTGCGCCGAAAATGTACCGGGGCTAAGTATGGTACCAAAACTGTGGGTGTTCATGTAAAAATGAATGCGATAGGAGAGCGTTGTAAGCACGAAGAAGCCAGATCGAGAGGACTGGTGGAGAGCTTAGAAGTGAGAATGCCGGTATGAGTAGCGCGAGATCAGTGAGAATCTGATCCACCGGAAGACTAAGGTTTCCTGGGGAAGGCTCGTCCGCCCAGGGTTAGTCGGGACCTAAGATGAGGCCGAGAGGCGTAATCGATGGAAAACAGGTTGAGATTCCTGTACTGTTCTGTATTGTTTGAGCAATGGAGGGACGCAGGAGATGAATCGTGAGCATGCAGCTGGAAAAGCATGTCTAAACATTAAGTTTGGTTGTGAGTCAAATGCTTGTAACTAAGAATGAGATGTGATGGGGAGCGAAATTAAAGTAGCGAAGCACGATAGTCACACTGCCGAGAAAAGCTTCTAGTTAGATACAGAATACCCGTACCGCAAACCGACACAGGTAGTCAAGGAGAGAATCCTAAGGTGAGCGAGAGAACTATCGTTAAGGAACTCGGCAAAATAGCCCCGTAACTTCGGGAGAAGGGGTGCTGGTATAAGAGCCAGCCGCAGTGAAAAGGCCCAAACAACTGTTTATCAAAAACACAGGTCTCTGCAAAATCGTAAGATGACGTATAGGGGCTGACGCCTGCCCGGTGCTGGAAGGTTAAGAGGATGAGTTAGACTTCGGTCGAAGCCCAGAATTGAAGCCCCAGTAAACGGCGGCCGTAACTATAACGGTCCTAAGGTAGCGAAATTCCTTGTCGGGTAAGTTCCGACCCGCACGAAAGGCGTAATGATTTGGGCACTGTCTCAACGATAGACTCGGTGAAATTATAATACCCGTGAAGATGCAGGTTACCCGCGACAGGACGGAAAGACCCCATGGAGCTTTACTGTAGCTTGATATTGAGTTTTTGTGTAACATGTACAGGATAGGTAGGAGCCGAAGAGCTCGGTACGCTAGTATCGAAGGAGGCAATGGTGGGATACTACCCTTGTTATATGAGGACTCTAACCCGCGCCGTTGAAGCACGGCGGGAGACAGTGTCAGGTGGGCAGTTTGACTGGGGCGGTCGCCTCCTAAACAGTAACGGAGGCGCCCAAAGGTTCCCTCAGAATGGTTGGAAATCATTCGTAGAGTGTAAAGGTAGAAGGGAGCTTGACTGCGAGACAGACAAGTCGAGCAGGGACGAAAGTCGGGCTTAATGATCCGGTGGCACCGTATGGAAGGGCCATCGCTCAACGGACAAAAGCTACCCTGGGGATAACAGGCTTATCTCCCCCAAGAGTTCACATCGACGGGGAGGTTTGGCACCTCGATGTCGGCTCATCGCATCCTGGGGCTGTAGTCGGTCCCAAGGGTTGGGCTGTTCGCCCATTAAAGCGGTACGCGAGCTGGGTTCAGAACGTCGTGAGACAGTTCGGTCCCTATCCGTCGCGGGCGTAGGAAATTTGAGAGGATCTGTCCTTAGTACGAGAGGACCGGGATGGACATACCGCTGGTGTACCAGTTGTCTTGCCAAAGGCACAGCTGGGTAGCTATGTATGGAAGGGATAAACGCTGAAAGCATCTAAGTGTGAAACCCACCTCAAGATGAGATTTCCCATTCAGGAATGAAGTAAGACCCCTCAAAGAAGATGAGGTAGATAGGTTGCGAGTGGAAGTGTAGTGATATATGGAGCTGAGCAATACTAATCGGTCGAGGGCTTAACCAAAGGTGTAAGTAACTTAATATTCAGTTTTGAGAGGACTAAGGTTCTTTCAAGCGAAAAGGTAAGAAGAACGCAAGTGTGGTGGCGATAGCGGGGAGGAAACACCTGTAAACATGCCGAACACAGAAGTTAAGCTTCTCAGCGCCGAAAGTAGTTGGTGGGAAACTACCTGCGAGGATAGGTCGTTGCCACGCATCTTTTGGGAATCACCATTATATAATGATGATTCTTTTTTTGTATGTTGTTTTTAAATTATTCATCAATAGTAATTGGTGGTATTAAAGAACCAGAAATTTGTACAACACCCATCGTAGGTTGGAGGGCGGTGATCCAATTTATGTTCCATGAGCTTTTAATTCAAATCATTTTAAGTTTTTTAGGCACGATTGGCTATGCTGTATTTATCAATATTCATTGGAGTGCTCTTTGATATAGTGGTATGTTTGGAGCCATTGGTGGGTGGTTTATTGGATATTGAGTAAATTCTTGGCGACTGAGTCTGTTCTAAGTTTTAAACTATCATTATAAATTTTGCTATGAGTTTTTGCTTTGCACGGTGGAAAAATGCAGATCAGTTTGTTTAAATTCCAGCACTGGTTCCATTAGTTCCGGGAGATATTGCTATGATGAGGTACATGATTGCACAAGTCTTAATTGACCTTGCATTTCAACGTCATTCGTGATAATTTTTAATTGTGCGATGAGTCGAGTGATTACATGTGTAATCTCTCTGGGAACGTTGATTGTGTTTTGCACAATAGCCAATGGATATGGTGACGGTTTATTGCTAGATGTGAACTAGTTAATAAATATTATCGAAGGGTAATATCCCAGATAACTATTTTAATAGTTATCCAAAAGCGGTGTTTAGTTAGTCAATTGACTACTAAATACCGCTTTTAATTTTGAGTAGATTTATCGTCCATTAAGTTGGGATCATTTTTAAGTAATAAGTCTCTAATCAATTTTGTGACTTCTGAATTTGCTAATAAACTAGAATGGTTACTTTCATTACCAGTAACGGTGGTTTGTGTATACTTTTTAACATTTTTCTGGAAAATATATTTTCCAGCTTCAACACTTTGGTAAGGTACAATTCCATCATCTTGATAATTTGTACTTCCAGCAATGGAATAAACTAATAAATTGTTAGGTAACTTGTTCCTGTTTTGATGAAGTTGATGAAAAATGGTTGTGGGATTATTAGGTGTGGACTCTAGTGAGTTATAAGGAGTTCCAATGGTAATCAAGTTATTGATGGAAAGAGAATTAGCACTAAAATATTTTTCTAGATACAACGTCCAAATCAAACCACCATTGGAATGTCCCACAGCTGAAAAATGGTTAAAGTTATAATTTTTGGTGAGATATTTCATGGCAATATTCAACCAACGTGTTTGTTTTTGGATATTTCGATAACCATCTTGATTGTTTTCAAAGGCGATGACAATGAAAGGTTGTTTGTCGCGAGGGGCAATAGTGCCAGTTTTTTGAAGTTTTCCTTTGGTAGTGACAGTAATTTTTAGAATACTGTGTTTGGTTTTGGGACGATTCAAAGTTTGAAAGAGGTCGTCAAAACGATTTTGAGTGGCAGAACTGCCAGGAATAAAAATAATTGGTGCCAAACGTGAATTGTGAAAAGTTTTTTCATAATGAACTGAATGTTGCATAGTGTAAAAAGCAGGAATAATGGTTAGCAGAAACCACAAAAGGATGAGTTTAATCCAAAATTTGTTTTTCATGGCGAACCTCGTACTTAATGAAAGGTAAATAAATCAATGTCGAACTAATGATTGCCAAAAGAGTGGCTACAAATGCCCCCCAATGACCGTTAGTTCCTAAAAAATTCAGTAAAAAGCTGGGGGTACCTGCAAAAATTTGGTAAACTGCAGGAGGTGTCCAATGCATAGTGATAAAAATAAAGCCAATCAACATACTTATGATAGGACTTAAAATAAAAGGAACCAGCAAAATAGGATTAAGCAGAATGGGTAGTTTAAAAAAGAGTGGCGCGTTTAAACCAAACATGCTAGGAATTAAATTTTCTAAAACAACTTGATGCTGTTTGCAGATCAATAGGGCAAAAATCAGGCCAAGTGTACAACCAACGCCGCCTAAAAATGCATAACTACTGTAAAGAGAATGTGTGTTAATTGGATAGGGTAAATTATTGAGATTTTTGTGGGATAATGCAGAACTTAGATTATCTACTGCACTCGGTGAGGTAATAGCTTGAGATTTGGCGTTAAAGGGGTTAATTAAGCCTAACCAAGTACCTAAACATCTTAAAATATTTAATGGGATTAAAGCTAAAGGTTGAATACGCTGGGCATTAGTAGAAATACCAGGGATGTTGTTGAACCAATTTAGTTGATTGATCCAGTTGAATAGATAACCTAATCCCAAAGAAGTAAAGATTTGCAGCGATGAATACGGAATTTTATTGATAATTAACGCGGTAACGAGGCCAATGACAATGACTAGGAGCAAGGGCTGTTGATGAAAAGTGAAAGTGACGTCATGAGTAAAACTAGTTATAATAATTATTAAAATAGCGCAAAAATTACTAACTTGTTTCTTTGTGTTACTAAATTTGTTGGCAATATTATAACCTAAAAAAAGTAAAATACAGCTTTCTAAAATAGTATGCATGTTAATAAACCAGGGTAAATATTGTTTTAAGTTTGGCAAGTGCAGAATGCTTGTTAAAAAACCGTGCGGCATAATAATGCTATCAATGATTACATGCAAATAAGCATCAAATAAAACAAAGGGATAAATAGGCCAGAGTACGTGTTGCCAACGAGATAATAATTGCTTTGGACGAAAATCAAACATGTACTAAACCTCCATGTGGATAATTTTAGCAGAGCAGCAACTTTTTTGATGAAAAAACACACATTAAGGGGAAAATTATGAAAAATGCACAACGTCGTTGGTTATTAATTATGAATGTTATTTTTAATTTGGTAATGGGATTCATTCTACCGGTTAATACAATCTTTATTACAAAGTACTTACACGAATCCATGGTAACCGCTGGCTTTGTCCTAATGATTTATTCTTTAATGATGATGATCGGTAATGTTTTGGGAGGATATCTGTTTGACCACTTTTCTCATCAAGCAACTCTTAATAGTGGTTATTTAATTGCAGCACTAGCCTTTTTATTGTTAGCACGCTGGCATTCTTGGCCAATTTATGCAGTGTTATTGATCTTGGCTGGTCTGGGCATGGGCATCGCCTCTACGGCGGTGAATTCTTATACGGCACTGGTCGCTCAGCAAAGTTTACAGTCACAGCAAATTTTTAACATTATGTATTTAGCGGCCAATGTAGGGATTGCTGTTGGTTCGATGCTGGTAAGTGTAATTTTTCAATATAGCATTTTTTTGACTTTCTTTTTACCTGCAGTATGTTTTTTGTTATGTTTATGGATTGTTTTTGCGAAAGGAACAGCATTAGATGGTTGTTTTCAGAATCAAAATGATATCCAATCAAATTTTCAAGTAAACCTGAGCAAATCCGCAACCTTAAAGTCTACAGCACTGCAAATTAATTTGGTATTAATTTGTGTGGCCATTTTTATTGTGTGGCTAGGATACTGTCAGTGGGACAGTAATCTATCAATTTATATGCTAAACCAACACTTGTCAATGCATCAATATAGTTTGTTGTTTAGTGTGAATGCAGCATCTTTAATTATTATTCAGCCGTTGATGAATCGTTTGACGGAACATTTTTTAAAATCAATTAAATGGCAAATTGTATTAGGCATTTTTATTATGGGATCATCCTTTTTGTGGTTGCCGGATGCACGGTTATACGGTCGTTATGTGGTTAGTATGTTAATTTTGACTATTGGTGAATCAATTACTTTTCCAACAATTCCATCATTGCTAAATCAATTTTCGAATGAAAATAATCGCGGTCGGTATCAAAGTTTTTACGTGGTTTTTAGTTCGTTAGGACGTGCTATTGGACCTTACGTCGGTAGTTTAATTGTTGCGGAGTTTTCATTCAACATATTATTTTACTTAACTGTCGGTGGCTTCTTGTTAGTTGCCGTGGGAGTTATGTTTGTTCGAGAGGTTAGGTCAATATAAATAACAAATAGAAATTGATTTTTTCCGTGTTAGACGTGTTAGAAATGACGTCCCCAAATTTCCATACTGAGTGGTTGCATTTTAGGGGGGATTTGTGCAACATCTGGAAGATGCCCCCAATGCTGGAATTGATTTTTGGCGAAGAGTTTTTGACTAGCGTTATTAGTGCTAAAAATAATTGCAAGAACAGTAGTGATTTGACATTGTAGTAATTTTGAAAAAACAAAATCCAAAGTTTGTTGCCCGAAACCTTGATGTTGAAAATCCTGATCAAAATAAATACTAATTTCACTTGTTGCTTGATATGCTGGGCGACCATAAAAATCGGATAAACTGACCCAACCAATCACGGATTGTTGTTCATTTAAAATCACCCACAAAGGACGTAATGGATTTAGATTGTGTTCTTGGAACCAAGCTTGTCGTTGCTCTATTTTTAATGGGATAAAGTCGGCAGTGATGGTTTTAGTAATCACACTTTGATTGTAAATTTTGACAATGTTATGTAGATCGGTTTGCTGTGCTAAACGAAAAGTGATTTTCAAAAATTTGCTCCATTTTTAGTAAGATTTAATAGCGTTTATTATAAGTGTTTGATGTCAAAAATGGTAGTAAATTAAATTGATTGGCAAAAACATTCCTAATCCAAATTAAATAAAAATCTCATTTACTTTTAATTCAAATGATAGTAGACTGTGCATAAACATTGAAGAAAAGAGTTGGAAAATATGAAATGGAAGCAAGGAACAATCAGTGGTGTACTCGCAATAGTTGCAACATTAAGCTTAGTGGGCTGTAGTTCAAAAAAACAAGCGCAAGTTCCGAATCATGAAGTACGGATTATGTCCAAAGATTTAATTTCAACTATGGATTCGTCTTTGATGACGGATATTTTGAGTGCACAGTCAGCACAAAATACAATGGACGGATTATATCGATATAGCGGACGCAAAATCGAACCAGCTGTGGCGACTCGCGTGGTTTCACCGACAAATAATGGCTTAACATACACTTTTCCATTACGAAAAAATGCTAAATGGAGTAATGGTGACCCCGTGGTGGCGAATGATTTTGTATACGCTTGGAAGCGGACGGTCAATCCTAAAACCAAGTCCCAGTATGCTTATATATATGAAGGTATAGCCAATGCAAAGTCCATTACTGCCGGTAAAAAACCAGTTAATTCTTTAGGAGTGAAAGCACTGAACGCCCATACGTTGCAAGTGACTTTGGAAAAGCCCATTCCTTATTTTAATCAGTTGATGACGGGCTCACAATTTTATCCACAAAATCCGCGAACAGTTAAAAAATGGGGCAAAAAATATGGTACGAGTTCGAAGGCATTAGTTTTCAATGGACCTTACAAGTTAGTTAACTGGAGTAATTCTGATAATACTTGGAAAGAAGTTAAAAATGATCAGTATTGGGATGCTAAAAATGTTAAAGTTCATGCTTTGAAATATCAAGTGGTGAAAGATGCATCTACAGCGCTTAATTTATATCAATCTAATAAATTAGATCGTGCCGAATTAACTGGTGATACTTCCAAACAAATGAAAGGTTCCAAAGGTTATAGTGTACAAAAACAAAATTCCACATATTATTTGGAAATGAATCAAAAGAGATTGCCGATGTTTAAAAATCAGAAATTGCGTCAGGCTTTATCATATGCGATTGACCGTCAACAGTTAGCCAAAAAAGTTTTAGGCAATGGAACCTCGGCGGCAACTTCGGCTACGGCTGCAGATATGTCGTATGATCCTAATAATAAGAATAAAGATTTTGTGGGTGAAACAAGTCAAACAGGTAAAGAATATACACAGTTTAATTTAAAGAAGGCCAAAGCTTTGTGGAAGCAAGGTTTAGCCGAAACGGGTCAAACTGGTAAAAAGATGAATTTAACATTATTGAGTGATGATGCTGATATTGATAAGCAACGTAGTGAGTTTTTGCAAAGTTCCTTACAAAAGTTACCTGGTCTAAAAATTACGTTAAACAATGTTCCTTATAAAAGTCGAATCAGTCGTTCTCAAAGCGGTGATTTTGATTTAGTAGCGACAGCTTGGAATGCAGATTTTCCGGATCCGATTAACTTTTTGACATTATTCATGTCGGATAATAGTTACAACAATGGAAAATGGTCCAATTCACAGTATGATGATTTGGTAAATAAAAGTATGAACGAGGATGCTAATAATCCAACGGCGCGTTGGAATGACATGAAAGCTGCGCAAAACATTTTGAATGAACAGCAAGGGGTTGTACCTTTGTATCAAAATGGGCAAGCATTCATGACCAAAGCGCGCGTGAAAAATATGGATTACACACCATCTAATATGTATAATATGGTTTCCGTTCGGTTGAAGAAGTAATTTGATTGTCTTTTATCTTTGAATTGGAAATATGAAAAATCAATCAGTTGAATGCTAACTGGTCGATTTTTTTGTTGAATACCACCAATCAAACTAAAAAAGAGCCACCCTAGACCCTGTCAAGCCCTTTTTTTCTAAAATGTGTCCTTTTTTTGATACAGTTATACAACAACTTTTATCATTGTGTCTTTTTTGCGACATTTTCTGTTTTCTTGTAGTGGTTCTCATTACGCTTCTTCGGTATTATTACTCTTGTCAGATGAAGTGGCTTCACTGCCCTCTGATATTAATTGTAGGACTTCGTAACTGCTAGGCCTCTTAGGAGGCAGTTACTATGAAATTCTTTTTAAGTCTTTTGAGTGTTTTAGCGATAAACACTTCCCTATTTTTTAGCCAATGTGGCAACTATTCCCCTAGTGTCGCTGACAGCTTAAGTACTGAAACTGGTCGTGCTGTTCACCCCATATCATTTAATAAACAACAGCACCCCATTAAGGTTACTTCTCAATTATCCGATATTCCCCATACCGGTAGTAATCGGCAGAATAACCAACCAGATACTACAGATCAAGTAAATCAAAGTTCTCCCCAGAACAATGAATCATCAAGTCCGGCACAGGCAGCTCCCCCAAATAATGCTCCTGCGCCACAATCTTTCAGCTCAATGGATACTTCAAACGCTATTGGCTTTGAAAACACTCTTTTCCCTATTGGAACTTTCCACGGCAATGGATCAGTTCCTGGAGATGGTCACATCTATCGTTGGGCAGATGCACCGGTTGATAATTGGTTTTTACTAGAACGTTCAACACCGCAAGCAAATAAGGTCTGGAAGTTACAAATAGGTTCTACAATTTATGCACAAAATAAAGCTTATCATGTTTATGCCATTTATAATGGTGTCAGTCATAGTGATCCTAAACCATTGGAAAGTTTAAAAGCAAATGGTGGATTGTTGATTCAAACGTGTGAACAAGCTTGTTATAATTCTCCCTTAACATTTGTATTAGCTAAATAAAGAAAGTATCAAGCAGGTAAGCTAAGTTAGCTTATCTGTTTTTTAATTGGTATAGAACACTTCTTTAGTATAAGTCTTTATTCGAAAAACACACTGTCTTTTTTTACTGAACTCTTTAAATAAATGAACCGATATAAAATTTTATGTAAAAAAAAGATACTACTATGATCAGATCAACCAAAGTTCTCCCCAGAACAATGAATCTTTATATAGAAGCATCTTTATTATTTATATAATAAATACGTAAACTCCGGAATAAAACTCTACGGCAATAGAATAATCATCCATCAACATTCAGTATAATTACAAGATTGATAACTGACTTTTATTAAAACGTACAACACCGCAAGCAAACGGGCCTAAGTTTCATAGAAGTACAACAATCATTGCACATTTATTAGTATAACACGTGTAGGATATTATTCAACGGTCAAATGGCTATCTAGCAGTTTGTGATTTTTATAAAAACGATTACAATACTTTTGCGACATTAGCTCAAGCTTTTTCAAAATTTTAAATTAACTATCAATTTTTTTAAATACAAATAGAAAAAAAGGCAAGAAAAAAGAGAGACTGATTTCAGTCCTCTTCTTTTTTACTTGGCAAAAATATAAGAATTTTCAATTTTATGATTACCAATTGTTTGAACTTGGATAATTAAACCACCGTTATCTTCTTGAATATTAGTTAGTTGGCCGGTGTGAACGCTTTTATTCTGAACAATATTATAGATATGATAACTCTTTTGTTTAACAATGATTGTACTATTCATTTGAAGATTTTGAACGATATCTGCTTGCGATGTTGTACGCTCTAGTAAAAACCAATTATCAGTTGGGGCGTTTTGCCACTGGTAAATTTTACCAACTGGAAGATTGTCGTTGCCGCGACAATTCTCCAATTTAAAAATTGTTTGATTAATTAAGACTTCATCTTTTGAATAACTACTAGCATGATCGGGATCAGTAATAGTGACACTGGCCTGTGAAGTTCCAGTGGAACCATTAGCCTGATTAACAACTGCTTGGGGAGTTGGTTCGTCAGTTGTCTGCTTGATTGTCTTAGTAGCTTGTTCTCGATGATTGACATTAATTTCAGATTTAGGTTGAAAATTATCTTCTTGAGCTCTCGTTTGACTATTAGATTGACTAACGGGAACCCAAAGATTCATTGAAAGTGCAATAATTATTGCAAAAAAAGTTCTACGTTTCATGTTTAGACCTCCTATTATGTGAGGTTCAAAATCATGAATAATCGCAATCATTATTAACAATATATTCAAATCATCATACTTGGTGGTTTGAATAATTTAATATTATCAAATACTTTATAATGAACAACAACAACGACTGTGAAAATGTTGCAAAAAAGACACAGTTCAATTTATTGTTGGATAACTGTTGCAAAAATGGGCCGCTTTATTTTTAAATATCTTTTGACTGTTTTTCGAATAAAGACTTATACTAAAGAAGTGTTCTATACCAATTAAAAAACAGATAAGCTAACTTAGCTTACCTGCTTGATACTTTCTTTATTTAGCTAATACAAATGTTAAGGGAGAATTATAACAAGCTTGTTCACACGTTTGAATCAACAATCCACCATTTGCTTTTAAACTTTCCAATGGTTTAGGATCACTATGACTGACACCATTATAAATGGCATAAACATGATAAGCTTTATTTTGTGCATAAATTGTAGAACCTATTTGTAACTTCCAGACCTTATTTGCTTGCGGTGTTGAACGTTCTAGTAAAAACCAATTATCAACCGGTGCATCTGCCCAACGATAGATGTGACCATCTCCAGGAACTGATCCATTGCCGTGGAAAGTTCCAATAGGGAAAAGAGTGTTTTCAAAGCCAATAGCGTTTGAAGTATCCATTGAGCTGAAAGATTGTGGCGCAGGAGCATTATTTGGGGGAGCTGCCTGTGCCGGACTTGATGATTCATTGTTCTGGGGAGAACTTTGATTTACTTGATCTGTAGTATCTGGTTGGTTATTCTGCCGATTACTACCGGTATGGGGAATATCGGATAATTGAGAAGTAACCTTAATGGGGTGCTGTTGTTTATTAAATGATATGGGGTGAACAGCACGACCAGTTTCAGTACTTAAGCTGTCAGCGACACTAGGGGAATAGTTGCCACATTGGCTAAAAAATAGGGAAGTGTTTATCGCTAAAACACTCAAAAGACTTAAAAAGAATTTCATAGTAACTGCCTCCTAAGAGGCCTAGCAGTTACGAAGTCCTACAATTAATATCAGAGGGCAGTGAAGCCACTTCATCTGACAAGAGTAATAATACCGAAGAAGCGTAATGAGAACCACTACAAGAAAACAGAAAATGTCGCAAAAAAGACACAATGATAAAAGTTGTTGTATAACTGTATCAAAAAAAGGACACATTTTAGAAAAAAAGGGCTTGACAGGGTCTAGGGTGGCTCTTTTTTAGTTTGATTGGTGGTATTCAACATAACAACCGGTTGACATAAATGCATAAAATATCTATAATAATTTTTGGAAACGTTTTACAATGTATATTAATCGGTTGTCATATTTAAATATAAAAAGGAGAGTGTCATTAAAGTATGCGTAATCTCAAAAAGATGTTGAAGAATCAATCATACTTGCAAAATTCATTTACATTATTACTGTTTTTTGCTTCATGGGGCGTTTGGTGGTCAATTTTTCAACTTTGGTTGACCTCAAAAGAAAACGGTTTAGGCTTATCTGGAGGTGCCGTGGGAACGATTTATTCTGCGGATTCTTTTGTGACTTTGTGCTTAATGTTCATTTATGGAACGTTGCAGGACAAACTAGTTATTAAACGTTACTTATTAATTTTTTGTGCTATTTTAGATACATTAATCGGTCCATTTTTTGTTTGGATTTATGCACCTTTGTTGCATAGTAATTTTGTTTTAGGCATGATTTTGGGAGCGCTTTTCTTATCAGCTGGTTTCTTATCTGCTTCAGGAATATTTGAAGCTGTCACAGAAAAAATGAGTCGTCGCTTTGATTTTGAATACGGTCAAGCTCGATCTTGGGGCTCTTTTGGTTATGCGTTAGTTGCATTGTTGGCCGGTTATTTGTCAGTCATTGATCCGCGCATTAACTTCTGGTGTGCTTCTGGTTTTGGCTTGATCTTACTGTTAAATTTGCTTTTATGGGTACCAAAAGTAGAAAAGCAAGCTGATAAAAAATTGGCTTTGGCCGGAGAAAGCAGCGATACCCCATCTTTACGTGATATGTTGGGTTTATTGAAGCTAAAATCATTATGGGTTATTATCATTTTTATTATGTTTTCGTATACTTTTTATACAGTGTTTGATCAACAAATGTTTCCTTCCTTTTATACTAGTTTATTTGCTAACCGTGATGTGGGCCAACAAATGTACGGTACGTTGAATTCGGTACAAGTTTTCTGTGAAGCGTTGATGATGAGCTTGGTGCCAATTTTGATGCGAAAAGTTGGAGTACGTAATGCGCTATTGATGGGTGTGATAGTGATGTTTGTGCGAATTGGAGCCTGTGGCTTATTCCATAGTCCCATTGCTATTTCCTGTGTCAAAATGTTGCACTCCATTGAGGTGCCGTTATTCTCATTACCGATTTTTAGATATTTCACTTTGCATTTTGACACCAAGTTGTCCGCAACTTTATATATGATAGGATTTCAAGTGGCAGCCCAAATCGGTCAATTCATCTTATCAACACCATTAGGAATGTTGCGTGATAAATTGGGATATAGTCCAACATTTTTAGTAATATCAGGAATTGTGTTGATTTCGGGAATTTATGCTTTTGTAATTTTGAAAAAAGATGATCAAGATGTAGAAGGCGATCCATTCGTCAGATCGTAATTAAGAAAAAGAGGTTTAATTAATGACAAATCAAGTAACTAATGCACGCTATCGTTTAGGCTATCATGTCGCTGCGCCAAGTGGCTGGATCAATGATCCGAATGGCTTTTGTTATTTTAAGGGTTACTATCACTTATTCTATCAATATTATCCAGAAGCGCCTGAATGGGGACCGATGCACTGGGGACATGTGCGCAGTCGAGATTTGGTGCATTGGCAAACTTTGCCAACGGCGCTGGTTCCAGGGGATCGAGAAGATCGAAATGGCTGCTTTTCTGGTAGTGCAATCGTCAAAGATGATACTTTGTATTTGATTTATACGGGTAACAATTATTATGATGCTAGCGATCCAAATCGTTATTGGCAAAATCAGAATTTGGCTTATAGCCAAGATGGAATTCATTTTACGAAGTATGAGCATAATCCGATTATTGCTACACCACCAGATGATAGTACGCAAGAATTCCGTGATCCTAAAGTTTGGGAACATGATGGTCAATATTATTTGATTGCTGGTAATCAAACTAAGGATCACTTGGGACGTGTATTGTTGTATCAATCTGAAGATTTGAAAAAGTGGAATTATTTGGGACCGTTAACGCAGGCTCAGCAAGCAGAGTTAGAAGGTTATATGTGGGAATGTCCGGATCTGTTTCGAGTTAATGGCCAAGATATTTTGATGACATCACCGCAAGGGATTGAGGCGCAAGCACAAAAATATCTAAATCTGCATCAAAGTGTATATTTCCCAGGTCAATTAAATTATCAAAAGGCAAAGTTTGAGCAAGATGGATTGGCGGAATTGGATTTGGGACATGACTTTTATGCTCCTCAAACCATGTTGGCACCAGATGGACGCAGAATTCTGATTGGTTGGATGGACATGTGGGAAAGTGACATGCCAGAACAGAAAGACGGTTGGGCTGGAGCATTGACTTTGCCGCGGGAATTGACTTGGCAAGCAGGGCAACTGTATATGCAACCTATTCAAGAAACACAACAGTTGCGGCAAGAAATATTGCTTCAGAAAGATTACTCTGTAAAAGATGCCACTGTGCTTTGCGAAAATGAAGCCACAACGGAACTTCAATTAAAACTAGATTTAATGCAATTCAAAGATGGTCAGTTCCACTTGCAATTTGTTGATGAACAAACTAACGCGCAGACTGTTTTGACATATCAAGCAGATCAGCAGCAGTTGACAGTACAACGTTCGGATCGCCCAACGGACCGTTTTGCGCGAGTTAAAGACTCTGATCAATTACAGTTACAAATTTTTGTTGATCGCAGTTCGCTAGAAATTTTCGTCAATCAAGGTGAAGTGGTCTTTAGTGAACGCTATTATTTTGAAACAGCACCTAAAATTTTAGCCAGCAGCAGTACAGATACTAGTCTTCAAGTCCAAATCTATCGTTTAGACAATCAAGCAATTAGTTTTTAAATTCAGTTTCGCTTCCCAATTATTATATAATAAAAGCAAAAACGGGAGCGATCAGGGTGCCAAAGCTTGAAGATGTAGCAAAATTAGCGCAAGTTTCCAAAACGACGGTGTCACGAGTCTTGAATCGACGCGGATATTTGAGTCAAGCGACGATTGAGAAAGTTTACTGGGCGATGGAGCAATTGGATTATCATCCGAATGTGGTTGCGCGGCAGTTATATAACAATAAGACGAACTTAATCGGTATCTTGTTACCGACAGTGGCTGATCCATTTTTTGGTGAATTGAGTTTTGAGTTGGAGCGCCAACTTTATGAACAAGGCTTTAAAGTGTTGATTGGGAATTCCATGAATGATCCGCAAAAAGAGGCCAATTATCTGGATCAGTTGTTGATTAAGCAAGTTGATGGTCTGATTGTGGGAACGCATAATCAGGGTTTGAAACAATATCATAGACAGCAACTGCCCGTGGTAGCGATTGATCGAATTGTTAACGAAGATATTCCCGTGATTGCGTCTGATAATTATCGTGGTGGCTGGTTGGCAACTGAATATCTGGTGCAACAAGGTGTTACACATATTATTCATACCAATGGTCCGCATGATTTGGCAACACCCGCAAAACAACGGCGGACAGCTTATGAAGAAGTAATGCAGAAGGCTAATCTAACGCCCGTTACGTATGAGTTGGACTTTAATATTTCGCCTACTCAAAAGCAACAAATCTTTCGCCGAATTTTTGTGGAACATCCTAAAGTGGAGGCTATTTTTGCATCGAATGATACTGATGCAATCTTAATTCAGCAAGTGGCTGGTGAGCTGGGGCGAAAGGTACCGGCTGACTTGTTATTAGTTGGTTATGACGGAACGAAGATGATTCGTAACTTGGATCCGCAATTAACCACGGTGGTACAGCCAATTGAGAAAATGGCGCAATTAGCGGTTAAAATCTTGCAACAACGCTTGCATAAGCAAGCAACAGAAACACAATATTTATTGCCAGTGAAGTTGCATCAGGGACAAACTGGGAGCAAATTAAAAACTCGTGATTGATTTAAAATCACGAGTTTTTGGTGCGTTAAGTAAAACGGACTAATGCTTCTTGGACGCCGTCGTGATCACAATCAGCCACGATGTATTGTGCTTGAGCTTTGACAGTCGGCAAGGCATTAGCCGTGGCAACCCCGATGCCAGCAGCGTTAATCATGGGCAAATCATTTTCGCCGTCACCGATGGCTAAGGTTTGATCAGGAGTACAATTGAGTTTCTGCATAATAAATTCCATACCTTTTAATTTAGACACATCTTGGGCAGCAATTTCTAAGTATGTGGCTTTGGAACGGTTAAAGTTCAAGGGCAAATGAGCTTGTGTTAGATATTGACTTAATTGATTAATGGTATCTGGTTCACCCATGCACAGAATTTTGTAGAAAGTATGGTCAGCTAACTGTTGGTCCAAATCGGGAATCACTTGAGCGGTGGTTTGTGTCAAATTTTCCTCGTTTTGAACCCAAAAATCGCGTTTTGACACCAACCAATGCCGTTCAGTAAAGAAGTTGACGGCTAAATTCAGATGATGCGAAGTCAGTAGCGTTAGTAAACCTTGGATACTGGTCAAAGGAAGCTGGTACTTGGCAATCGCTTGAAAACTGTTGAGGCGCTTTTGAATGATTAAGGAACCATTTAAGCAAATCGCTAAAGTATTTTGCGGCAATTGATTCATAAAGGGAATGGTGGCTTGAGGAGGACGGGCAGTCGCAAGGACGAAAGTTCCGTGCTGACTGTAATTGATAATCGCCTGTTGGACCTTAGATGGTAGTTCGTTTTGAGCATTAATTAAGGTACCATCAATATCACTTAAAACTAGTTTAATCGTCAAGATTATGTTCCTCCGTTGATGTAGTGTACAGTTGCAAAAATAATTGCTTTTTGGTTGGACTGAAACCTAAGATAGTTTGTTCGAAGTTATCCAGTGAACCATAAACTGTTGTCAGGGCAATTTGAATGGCTGTGACGCACGATTTGTCAGCGGGCGTAAAATTCATGGCCTGAATAGTTCGATCGTTAGGATTATTCAAATAACTTAAATCAACAGCATGCGTGTACATCAAGTTTGTTAACAAGTAATCTTGGGTAATGTAATCCACAGGAACGTGCAAGACCAACAATAACAAAATGGCTAGAATGCCGGTGCGATCTTTACCAGCTGAACAATGGAAAACAACTGATTCGTTTGGTTGTTGATTAGCTAACAATAATTGAAAAAAATTATGAAAAATTTGTTGGGAATGATGATCCAGTACAACTTTTTGATAAATACCTGCTAAACCGTCAAATTGCTGTTTGGCAGGTAAAGTCTGATATAATTTTTCGCCTATTGGTTGACTATCGACGTCATACAATTGTTGTTGATATAAGGTCAAAAAATCAACTTGTGGATCGGGCCAATTTTGGCGTTCGTAAGGGGAACGCAAGTCAAACGAATAGCGCAAACCATAGTTTTTTAAGTAGTTTAATTCTTCAGGTGTTAAAGCGCTTAAATAGCCAGCCCGTAGAATTTTGTGCCAGCGAAGATAATTCCCATCGCTAGTAGGATAGCCGCCAAGTTCGCGGAAGTTTTGTGTCTGGGCAAAATTAAAAATTCTTTGCATTGAGAAACCCTTTCAAAATTAATACAATAGAGTTACCGAAATTATCGTGAGGTGCAGATGTGGTCAAACTAACTTTGGTGATGCCGCTTTATAATGAAGCCCAACTTTTACGGCGCAGTTTGGATTCAATTGTGGCGCAGATTAACCAAGATTTTGAATTATTAATGATTAATGATGCTTCGACGGACCAAACAGTTCAGATTGCTCAAGAATATATTCAACAACATGCTAATTTTTATTTAGTGAGTCAGGAATTTAATCAGGGTATTTCGGCGGCCCGTAATCGCGGTATTCAAGAAGCGCGTGGACAATTAATCACTTTTATTGATGGTGACGACTGGTTGGAACCGCAATATACGGATTATTTTATTCAGAAGTTTACCCAGCAATCTATGGATTTAGTGACTTGTGGTTTTTTCAAGGAATCGGCTAAAAGTCAGACAACCATTGCACCCTTGAAACGTAGTGGTCCTTGCACAAGAGCTCATCTTTTAAAATTAATTACGCAACCGATTAATAATCCTGTGATGGGTTACACGTGGAACAAAGTTTACCGACTGGAATTGATTCGACAAAAGCAATTGTGGTTTGACTCGGATTTGCCCTTAATGGAGGACCAAGTGTTTGATGTGCAATATGTGAGTGCCGCGCAGCACTTTTATGTTGATTCAAGGCAATTGTATCATTACTGGCAGCATAACCAAAGTGTCACCCATACTTATAACTGGACAAATATTAAAAGTATTGGACGGGCGAATTATCGGATTTTAAAAACGATTACAAACCATTGATAAGAAAGTAGGAACTTTATTTAATGACCAATGTAGAAGATTATCTAAAACAAAATGTTTTTGGTACCCCGCAATTAAAACCGGATGAAAAACGAAAATTTTTGGGCAATTTTCAGGACCGGGTGGCTTTAGCTTTAACAATTGCCCAAATTCGTAATCCCCAGAATTTACAAATGGTAGAAAAAGTTATGCGTCAATATCCACAGTATCATCTATACTTGAGTGATCGTTTAAGCACAACTTATCGTAAACCACTTGTACAACTGGCCGTGAAATTGCAGTATTCTTTCACCATTATTGCCCAACAAAAAATGCGGACCAAGACACAACCCGTGACAGATCAAGAAATGGGTTTGGTGATTGCGGATGCCCAACAAGCAATTCACAAGCCACTACTTATTTGAATAAATAACGGACGACCAATTCGCGAGTGACGCGGAATAATGGATAAAAAATGACAACAATGATGAGACTCACAATTAGTTGAGGCTGTGTGAAGAGATTAATTAATTCGAATGGTTTGCCCCAGAAAATAAAAATTAATAGATTAGTCAGAAATAAGATAATAAAAATGCTTAAACTACCTCGATTTAGAGGGCGAGCAATGGTCCATAAAGCAGCAAAACTAATGAGACTGATGGCCCAAACGGCTAACGTAGAAATCTGACTATAATTAAAGTTCAACCATTGACCACTGCCAACGATAACCATGATGACTAAAGTAATATCTAGCGCAGCGGGCAGAGCGACTTGGAGGACATTTTTGTAAAAACGACCTTCTGGCGGCCGAAAATCTGGTTGTAATGCTAAAAAGAAGGTAGGAATACCCACAGTCAGCGCATTAACAGGTGTCATTTGCGCAGGATGGAATGGATAACCCGAACGTAAGCAAATGAAAATGACGGTTAACAGAGCAGAATACATGGTTTTAATCAGGTATAAGGCGGCAACTCGTTCAATATTATTAATCACGCGCCGACCTTCATTTAAAACATAAATCAACGAATCAAAATTTTGGTTCAGAAGTACAAAATCGGCAGCGCTTTCGGCAGCATCACTATTACCAGCAATCGCAACTCCACAATCGGATTGCCGCATGGCTAGCACATCATTGACACCATCACCAGTCATAGCCACTTGGTGTCCTTTTTGTTGCAAAGCTTGAATCAATTTTTGCTTTTGTTCGGGTAAAGTTCGACCAAAAATGTTATATGTCTGAGCAATATGTGCATAGGTGTCTAAATTAGCTTGGGGATTCACCGTGGACATATCAATGGCTTTGATTTGCTCAGCTAGTTGAATTTGGGTAGCAATATTTTTAACCGTGCTGGGGTCATCGCCCGAAATCACTTTGAGATTGAGACCTTGATTGTGCAAATACTTAAATGTTGAATCTGCGGTCGGGCGGATCTCGTCTTGAATTAATAAATAGCCTAGTAATTCAGGTTGATCAATCTGATCTGTAATTAAAGATGCAGATTGGACCACCGCCAAAACGCGTAAACCTTGCTGGGCATATTGTTGGGCGACTTGAATTTGTTTAGTGTCTTGTAAAATAAAATTAGGAGCACCCATCGCAAATGACTGCTGATTTTGAAAATTGACCGCGGACCATTTGCGTTCTGAGGAAAAAGCAACGATACTTTGGACTTCAGGAAGCTGACTGGCAGGTTCTTGAGCTGCCAAGATGGCTTGCGCTGTTTCGTTATTTTCATTAGTGGCTTGAATGATATTTTGGCAGATTGTTAATAACTTAGGCTTTGATAATTGAATACTGATAATATCTGCCAATTTTAAATTGCCCGTAGTAATTGTGCCAGTTTTATCTAGACATAGTGTATCCACACGCGCTAAGGCTTCTAAAGCAGTCATGGATTTAACTAACACTTGTTTGCGGCTGAGATGTACTGCACCAACGGCTAGCGCAACAGAAGTCAACAGAACTAAGCCTTGCGGAATCATGCCGATAATGGAAGCAGAAGTGCCCAAAATAGCGGTCGATGTGTTATGAGTGTGCTGAAAGCTAGCCCAAAATAAGAGCACACTCAAAGGAATAATGGTCAATGTGACGATTTTGATGATTTGATTAATAATGTTGAGTAGTTTGGAAACGTTGTGTTGTTGATTTTTGGCGGAACTTGCTAACCGATTCGCAAAACTATGATCTCCGACAGCCGTTAATTCGATTAAAGCTTGGCCACTGATAATGAGGCTACCGGATAGTACTTGTTCGCCCGTTGCTTTTAATACGGCAGCAGATTCGCCCGTCAGATTTGATTCATCAACTTCTAAATGTGAGGTTTGGCGGACGGTTCCATCTGCCGGTACTTGATTGCCACGTTGCAAGATGATGAGATCATGTAAAACTAATTCTTCTTGAAAGATTTCTTGTTGCTGACCGTCACGTAAAACTAGCACCTTTTGGCGATTCAGCAGGGTTAAACGGTCAAGCTGTTTTTTGGCGTGAATTTCTTGATATGTACCGATTAAAAAGTTAGTAATCACGGGACCTAAGAAAAAAAGGTTAGAATAACTGCCTGTGGTAAAAATTAGGATGGCAATAACTAAATTGATCAAATTAAATAAAGTACAGAGATTTTTTGATATAATTTTAAATATTGACGTTGAACTATTTTGCGCAACTTGGTTTAAATTGCCACGATCGGATTGGTCTTGAACTTGCGCATGTGTTAAACCGGTATTAACGTCTATTGGTCGCATAAATTTACCTCGGTGTCAAATTTACTGTTATTTTAATCTTATTTTATAAAAAAACTGTGAAGAAGGAATAAATTTGTTTGAAAATATTTTTTTTGATTTAGATGGAACATTGATTAATAGTGGTCCTGGCATCATGAATTCTTTGAAATATGCTTATCAAAAAGCGGGTTTAGAGGTGTTGGCTGATAGTGTTTTAAAAAAATTTATTGGTCCACCGCTGGCTGATAGTTTGGAAAAATATAGTCAAATTGATGCGCATAGTTCGTTAGCTAAGCAATTAATTGCCGATTTTCAAGAATATTATGGACAAAAAGGTTGGCAAGAATTAGCTCTTTATCCTGAAATTACCCAAATGCTGGAGCAATTATTGCAAAACGGCAAACAACTTTATATTACAACGGCCAAGCCAGAAAAATTTGCGAAGCAGATTATTAACAATTTGGGTCTGATGTCTAAGTTTCGTGGTATTTACGGTGCCGATTTAAGTGAAACAATGAAGAAAAAGGACATTATCGCCCAAGCGTTACGTCAAAATGATCTGCAATCTGCACAAACAATTATGATCGGTGATCGTAATACTGATGTTTTCGGTGCGAAAGCCAATCAAGTATCTACAATTGGTGTTTTGTATGGTTATGGTACGGCTCAGGAATTGCAAATGGCGGGAGTGGTGGATTTAATTGCTCAACCGCTAGAACTTGTAGAAAAGGTATGATGAGATGAAGAAACATTGGAAGGGAATCGTCATTTGGATTCTGGTGATTTTGGTGGCTGCCGATTTTGGTGGGGCGTATTATCTATTTAATTTTGCCTTCAAAAGTGGTAGCGGGTATAGTGCGCGGAATAATGATCGGCCGTTGACTAAAGATGAACGATGGGCCCAAAAAGCGCCGCAACAAGTTTGGCAGCAAGTGACACAAGATAAGGATCACCTGCACTTAAAGGCGCGTTATTATCCAGCCGCGCATAAAACTGATAAAACGATGTTAGTAGCGCATGGTTATGGTGATAATAGTTTGACTTTAGGATCTTATATTAAGATGTTTCACCAAGCAGGCTATAATGTCTTGGCGCCGGATGATCGTGGTTCGGGACGCAGTGGTGGTCATTATCTAGGTTTTGGTTGGCAAGATCGTAATGATATGCAACAGTGGGTGCGACAAATTCTTTGTAAAAATGGTAATCAGACCCAAATTGGTTTATTTGGTGTGAGCATGGGCGCAGCCACGGTGATGTATTATCTAGGTTTACAAGTGCCGCACCAAGTTAAATTTGTCGTGGCTGATTGTGGTTATGCTTCTATTAAGGGTGAATTGGATCATGAATTAAAAGCGTTGTTTAATTTACCGAGCTTTCCATTGGTAGCGACAGCTAATCTGTATACTAAAATGTTAGCGCACTATGACTTTTATCAGGCTGATACAGCAAAAACGCTTAAGCATAATAAACTACCATTGTTTATTATTCATGGAACTAAAGATACTTTTGTACCGACGAAAAATGCGCGGATTAATTATCGTAATACGCATGGTCCCAAGAAACTTTGGCTGGTCAAGGGCGCAACGCATGCGCAATCCTATGAAACACAACCGGAGCAATATCGTCATAAAGTGTTAGCTTGGGCGCAAAAGTATTTTGCTAAGTAATATGTAAAAATAGAACCCACAAAATGTGAGTTCTATTTTTTTGAAACTAGTCATGTAAAGTAAATTGGAGGTTCATACGTGGTGCAACCAATTTGACCATATCACCTAGTAGTTGGGTAGCATTAGTCAATGAAATTTGCGCCATTTGTTCGTTGATTTTAGTTAAATAAGCAGTAATATCAGGTTCCTTGACACTTTGTGCGTCAGCTTGAATCTGCAAATGACGACAAGTTGCGACAGTATTTTGCTCAAAGACATTTTCGCTATCTTCTACCAAGTTAAAATGTCCGTCACCGAAAGCTGCTAAAGTATTACTGAGCCAGTACATCTTTTGCGGATCAAATTCAGCAGTCGTATCGCGGTAAGTGGCCGGCGTGTCATTAACATGAGCATAAAATGGAATGACAGCATTAAAGGTATTGGGGCCGAAAGCTAGCCAATGAATCCCCGCTAATTCAGGTGCAACGTCATTTCGCAACTGTAAAATATGCACTTCTTGATTACGATTAATGCCAATCGGACGGAATAATTTCTTTTGTTCAGCATTATTGGTCGTGCCGTAAACGTCATACGGTGTATTTTGATAATGTGAACTTAAGACAAATTTGACATCTTCAATACTGATTTTTTTCGTTGCCTGGCAAATAAAGGGTAGATCTTGGTCAATCGGTGTCGTCTGGAATTCAGGATTGAAATATTTTTGACCAAACCAAGCTCGTGGATTATTGTAACGCGTATCTTTAGTGGAAGCACTGCCAAAGATATGCCGCAAATTATAGCCTTCCGGATCAGGATTGAGTTGATATTGTTCAATCAGATTTTCTAAATCATCACTGCTTAAGGTGTCTGGTGATTGAAAATCAAATTCTGTAATATTAAAACGATTTGGGGCGACAACGTAAGAATCATCGGGAATTCGAATCGCAGCCCAGTGGTGCCCACCGATGCTTTCAAAATACCAAACTTCATCTTGATCGGCAAAACAAATCCCATTAGTTTCGTACGTACCGTACTGTTCCAAGAGTTGCCCCAGACGTTTAACACCTTCTTGAGCACTATGGATGTAAGGTAACACGATGGTAGGCATATCTTCTTCACCAAGACCATCATCGACTAGGGGATCAATACCCAGAATACGGCTGTTGGTCGTAATAGTTTCAGTGGCACTCATAGCAACATTGTCGCTGTTGATGCCAGCAGCAGCCCACAAACCATGACCACTGACGGCTTCCGGTGTAGCAGTATAGCCAAGTGGGTTTTCAGGAAGATCAATATTGAATTTACTTAAAACAGCTTGGTAATGATGGGGTTGTTGTTCAGGTTTGACGTAAACAAATTTTTGCGGATGAAGCGGTTCGTTGCCATCTTCGTTCCGGGCAATGATAGTGGAACCATCAATGGATGCGTTTTTACCAACTAAAATTGTTGTACAAGAACCCTTTTTTCTATGTGATTTCATGATTAGCCTCTCAATTTAATATTTTAAATTATATTTTAGGACAATTATGACAAAAATACAGTGGTTAGCCAGAAATTAGTTAGAATAAGTTGATCTCTAGCTACGGCATATTCTAATGAATCTTCTTGAGCCACACGCTCCAACCAAAAAACGCCACCAGAGAAACTCCGGTCGCGTTTAATTGCTTAATATTTAATGATTATTCTTCGTTTAATGAGCTACGGTCGAAAGCAGCAGATTTTAATTCTTCATCGATGGATGGAGTACCTAACCAATTGATCATTTCCTTCATCGAATCGGTAATTGCTTCAGTACCAGGAAGAAGCAACTTACGAGGATCGTAACCCTTGTTGGCTTTATCTTCATCTTTATGTTCTTCAAAGTATTTACGAGTAGCTTCTTGGAAAGCTAGTTGGAATTCAGTGTTGATATTAACTTTGGAAATACCAAGAGAAATAGCTTTTTTGATTTGATCTTCAGGAATACCGGAACCACCATGCAAAACTAAAGGTACATCAACAGCATCGGCAATTTCCTTCAAACGGTCAAAGTTCAAGCCCTTCCAGCCTTCAGGATAAACGCCGTGAATGTTACCAATACCACAAGCTAATTTGTCAACACCAGCAGCAACGAAAGCTTTAGCATCTTCGACGGAAGCTAATTCACCGGCACCTTGATTTTCACCAATTTTACCAATTTCAGCTTCAACAGAAATGCCACGTTCGTGCGCTAACTTCAAGATTTCTTTGGTTTTAGCCAAATTTTCTTCGGTTGGTAAAGCATGACCGTCAAACATGACTGAAGAGTAACCTAATTTGATACATTCGATTGCTGAATCATAGTCACCATGGTCCAAGTTCAAAATAACAGGGACTGAAATGTTCATGGCATCCATTTGGTCTTCAACCATGTCTTTAACGAATTTGTAGCCACCCATGTACTTAGCAGCACCGGTTGAAACTTGAATCAACAATGGAGTTCTTGTTTCTTCAGCACCCCGTAAAATAGCACGTGTCCATTCAACATTGTTCGTGTTGTAAGCACCGACAGCGTAATGATTCTTGCGCGCATCTTTAAAGATTTGATTACCGTTATCTAAATAAGCCATTCAAATATCCTCCTAGTGTAAAACCTACAGACACATTGTACCTTAATAATGAAAACTGAACAATCTTTTCCATGATGTAAACGATTTTAAATAGAAAGCCGAATGTAGCTTATAGTTTTGAATTATTTTTAGTTTTGTATATACTCAAGATATACAAAAGTTTTTAGGGGGGTTAATAATGAGTGACAAAGTAGTTAAAATCAGAAAATCAGGTAATTCTAATATCTTAACTGTACCAAAGGAAATTCAACCACAGGCAAAAGAATTTAGAGCTTTTCAAGGGCGTGACGGAATGATTGTTTTTATTCCTAAAAAAAATAATCCCTTTAAAGATGCAGATTTGATTAAACAATATCAAGATTCGATTCAAAATGAAGAATTTGCAGGAGAATTATTCGATAGTGAAAGCTGATCAAGGTTATATTCCGGAACAACAGGATTTGATTGAGCTGGATTTTGATCCCGCTGTCGGTCAAGAAATTCAAAAGAGGCACCCAGCTTTGGTCATGAGTCATCAAGGATACAGTCAAATAACGGGTTTGGTTGTTATTGCCCCCGTTACGCACGCTAATCATAATCGCTTGAAAAAATTTTTTGTGCCAATCAACAGTGAGCAAGTGGATGGATATGTGAATCCTTTACAGTTTTTTACCTATGATTTTCGAAAACGGCATGCGCAAAAATTGGGCATGTTATCAACGTCTTCTTTTGCTTTGGTCCAACAAATTGTCTTAGATATTTTAGATTAATTAATAACTTGATTGAGGTATTTTAATATAATGCTTGTTTTTTTAATTTTAGGTGTTATAGTGAGAATCATAAAAACTAAAAACATTGCGAAAGAGGAGTAAAACAGTTAAATTCGACAGTGACTTGGGGATGGTGAGAACCCAAAACGAAATTTGACTATTTGAAAAACACTTTCAATCGTTGAAAACCTGAACAATACTAGTTAAGTAAGGTTTTGCCGGCATGGTCCGTTATCATCCACAACGTATGTTTGTACGTGATAGAGTTGGCTGGTAACAGCAACTAGGGTGGTACCGCGAGTCCTTCGTCCCTTGATTGGGATGGAGGACTTTTTTAGTTTGGTTTAACCTAAATTTAAGGAGGAAATTTCTATGTCGTTAATTATCCCCAAAGATTATGATCCTAAATTATCAATTCGTGAAACGCAAAATGCTATTCGGTATATTCGTGAAACTTTTCAAACGGAGTTTGGCAAAGCCATGCATTTAGAACGTTTGTCAGCGCCGATGTTTGTGCAGCCGCAAACAGGATTGAACGACAATTTAAACGGCGTTGAACAACCAGTTTCATTTACTATGCAGGCATTAGATGATGATGAACAACCGTTGGAAATTGTGCATTCGTTGGCCAAATGGAAGCGTTCAGCCTTAAAGCGGTACGGTTTTGGCTTGCACGAAGGTTTATATACGAATATGAATGCGATTCGCAAAGATGAGGCCGTGGATAATTTACATTCCATTTATGTGGATCAATGGGATTGGGAAGCGGTGATTGATCGTTCCGAGCGGACGTTAACCACTTTGAAACAAACTGTGCAACGGATTTTTAAAGTGATTAAGCATTTGGAAGATGAAGTTTGGTATCGTTATCCCGAAGCGGTTTATCATTTGCCTGAGGAAATTCATTTTATCACAACGCAGGAATTATTAGATCGTTATCCGGATTTAACGCCACGTGAGCGTGAAAATGTGATTTGTCAGGAATTAGGTGCCGTCTTTTTGATGCAAATTGGTGGCGAATTAAGTAATGGTGAAAAGCATGATGGACGGGCGCCTGATTATGATGATTGGCAATTAAATGGTGATATTTTGTTCTGGTATGAGCCGCTGCAATGTGCTTTGGAAGTCTCGAGTATGGGGATTCGGGTGGATGAAAAGTCATTGCAAAGTCAATTAGAAATGTCGGGTGCAACAAAACGTTTGCAGTATCCATATCATCAAGCTATTTTGTACAATGAATTACCGCTCACCATTGGCGGAGGGATTGGTCAATCACGGATTTGCATGTTATTGTTAGGCAAAGCGCACGTTGGTGAAGTTCAAGCCAGCGTCTGGCCACAAGCGATGGTTGAGCAATGTCAGACAGCCGGAATTCAACTATTATAAAAATAACTATTTAAAAAAAGGTTCTGAAATCTATTGTTGACTTCAGAACCTTTTTGATAATTAGATTTAAATTTGACTTAAAATTATTTGCGCTAAGTCATTGACATCTGCGCCTGTGAATAATTGGTTACAATACCCTGTTTGAAACAGCTTGCACCAAATCAGAATATACTGAAAATTGTAATAAATAAAAAAGCCGATTAAATATCCCAATTTAATCAACTGAATATAACACCTTAATTTAATTTTTGCGGTTCGCTGATGGGAACTTTCTTATCAAAAGTTACCAAAAATTTGTTCACATAAGAATGTTCAAAATCAACCACCTTAAATGTAAATTGTTCAATCTGGACAGTACTATTTAAATGCAACCCCGGATCGTGATCAAGCATATAACCAGATAAGGTGACAGAATCAGCATCTTCAAACTCACTTAAATCAACTTTGAAATAACGCTCAAAATCATACAAAGTCGTTTGTCCGCTGATAGTGTAAGTGCCATCTTGATTATTGACAATATATTCTTCGGAAACATTGTCCACTTCATCTTTGACCGTGCCAAAAAGCTCCTCGTAAATGTCTTTATCAGTCACAATACCGCTGGTCCCACCGTATTCATCGACAACGACAACAATGGGTGTCTGTTTTTTAATCATCAGATTTAAAATATTGTGAATGGGCATGTTTTCAGGTACCGTGACA